>JAEERZ010000053.1 GCA_016286075.1 Selenomonadaceae bacterium | reverse complement strand
GCAACGGATGTTATAACGACCTTCGAATTGACTGGCAAGGAAATGGTTGCGAACGACAATGGGAGGGAACACCTGAAATTTTACAATGCTCGAAGAAGATTACGCCGCGCATGGTCGAACAGGCAATTGACCGGTTGATTGCCGATAAAAAAGAAGGCCGTTTGAATCAATCGCTGGGTTGCATCTGAATTCGGGTGCGGGTCCACTTATTCTATGGCAAAGGAGAAAAATTGGGTGAGGCATTTCCCTTATTTGGTGCAATATTTTTCCTGCAAGCTTTGGGAACAATCGAATAAAGATATAGAAGCAATGCTCCAGTATTTTATGTATCTTGATGCGACGGCAGTTGGCCCGATACAGGGAGAAACGGGCATTGAAGGGCTTAAAATTGATTTTAATAACGGGATCCGATTACAAGTCCCGAGCGGAAAGTGGCATGTAATTATCGGGGATTTCGATACCGGGTTGGTGTTTTATGACAAGGATGTTTCCGAGGCAGTTATTGTTTCTATGGAAAAATATTATATTCATTGGCAGGTGGAAGTTTTTCGCAATGGGCAACGCGTTTTCGGACATATCTTCGATCCCGAAGGACAAAAACTTCGTCTGTTTTTTAACAGCAATGCGATTGGAGATACGTTGGCGCTTTTACCGTATGTTTCTGTGGCTCAAGACTGGTTTCGCGTTGCTGAAGTGTATATTACCATTGGTGAAAGAATGAGGGACATTTGTGGTCGGCTTTTTCCTAATGTCCGTTTGCAGGAGCATGCAGAAGAAAATACGTATGCCACGTATTTTTTTAATGCCAGTGTTGATTTCTCCGGGGGAGCGCCAGTGGATGGAAGGTTGCTTTCTTTGACTCATCTGGGGCAGGTTGTTTTAGGAATGCCTGTTCCTGCGAATCGGGTTGTATGGGTTTCGGGAGAGCGTACAATTTTGGAGCCGTATGTATGTATTGGAGTGCAGGCATCGTCGGCAGGGAAGGGATGGTTGTATCCGGGCGGTTGGGACGAGGTGACGGAATATCTTAAATCCTTGGGCTATCGGGTGCTTTGCATTGACCGGGACAAAAAGTTGAAGGAATCAGGATTTACATTGGAGATGCCTCAGGAAGCAGAAGATTTTACCGGAGATAGACCGCTTTTGGAACGGGCAGATATGCTTCATCATGCTGAATTCTTTGTGGGGCTTTCCAGCGGGCTTTCATGGCTGGCTTATACCGCCGGGTGTTCTGTGGTCATGATTGGTGGGTTTACTATGTATTGGAATGAATTTCCTACGCCGTATCGGGTTTATAATCGGTTGGTTTGCAATGGCTGCTATAACGACCCGCGGGTGATATGGAAGAATAGTGGTTGCCCTCGGAGCGAAAATCGCCTGGAAGAAGAATTTGTGTGTTCGAAGAAGATTACGCCGCGGATGGTCATACAGGCAATTGACCGATTGATTGCCGACAAAAAGGCGGGACGGATAAAACACGCGTGAATTGGGGTGAGTCTTGATTGCGTTGGAATCGGATGCGGGATGCGCTGCACTTTTTAGCGGATGAGCGCGCGTTTCGCTTGCGGCTTTTTGGCGAGGGGGCGCTTGTGGGCGTCGGCGTGGGCATTGTCGTTGCCCTGTTCCGGTGGTTATTGGAATTGACGGAGATTTACCGTCCGGTTTTATTTATCTGGATGGCGGAGTCTTTTCCCGCCGGTTTTGTCGGGTGGGGAATTTTTCTCGTATTGATTGCGTGGATCTTGGCGCGGTTTCTGGCAGCGGAGCCCCTGATCTCGGGCAGCGGCATTCCGCAGGTGAAAGCGATTCTTTTGGGGCGAATCCGCATGAATGCCCAGCGAGTATTGGCGCTGAAATTCGTCGGCGGCGTGCTGGGAATCGGCGTAGGGATGTCGCTTGGGCGAGAGGGACCCAGCGTGCAGCTCGGCGCCTGCGTCGGACAATGGTTCAGCCGTTTGCGCCTGCGCCCGCGCAACGAGGAACGGTTCCTGCTGACTGCCGGTTCTGGAGCGGGCCTTGCAGCGGCGTTCAACGCGCCGCTGGCGGGCGTGATTTTTTGTCTGGAGGAATTGACGAAAAGTTTTTCTCCGCTGGTGCTGATGGCAACGGTGGCGGCGGCGGTCAGCGCGGCGACGGCGGCGGGTTCCATGCTCGGCATGACGCCCGTCTTCCATATCGGCGATTTGCCTTCGATGTCTCTTGCGCATGCGGTGCTGCTGTTCCCCCTTGGCATATTCGTGGGCGTACTTGGCGTGCTGTTCAATCGCGTATTGGAGGCTACGTTGGACGCCTATCAGAAATTTCCGTTTCAACAACAATGGGGCGCGGCAAAGTATCTGGTGCCGTTGTTCCTTTCCTTCGGGCTGGCATTCGTGCTGCCGGAGGTGCTCGGCGGCGGCAGCGCGTTGGTTGATACGCTGATACGGAAGGATTTTGCGCTGTCTTTTTTGTTGCTGCTGTTAGTGGCAAAGTTTGCGTTCACGATGCTTTGCTTCGGTTCTGGGGTGCCGGGCGGGATTTTCCTGCCGATGCTGGTGCTCGGCGCGCTTTCCGGCGCGGTGTTCTCAAAAGTCGCAACCTTCGCGGGCGTTTTTGACGAGACGCTGGCGACAAGTTTTATCGTCTACGGTATGGCGGCCTATTTCGCCGCCGTCGTGAGGGCGCCGATTACGGGCAGCGTGCTGATCATGGAAATGACCGGTTCCTTCCATCATATGCTGGCGCTGATTTTCGTTTCGATTACCGCGTACCTGACGGCGGACGCGCTCAAGGGAGAGCCAGTCTATGATATGTTGCTGGAGCGGCTGCTTCGAGCCCGGGCAAAGATTCATCAGGTCATGGCGCAACACCGGACGATTGCGGAATTTATCGTCGGCGAGAGCAGCCGTCTCGACGGCAAGACGGTCGCTTCGGTTTCATGGCCTGAGGAATGCCTGTTGGTGCAGGTGCGGCGCGGGGAAACGGAATTGCTCCCGACGGGGCCGTTGACGCTCCAGGCCGGAGATTTCGTTTACGCGTTGACCGACGAGGCGGACATGGCGGCGTTGGAGGAACTGGCGCAAGAGAAAATAGGAGAGTAATTTACTTAAAGTAGAAGCCCTCGGCGGTTGCCGAGGGCTTCTTTACTGTCCTTATTTGAATTCGTAAAGTTTATGCACCTGATGATAGTCGGTGTGGAGAAGATGATGAGAGGTGTCGGAAAGCGGCTCGCCGAGGAAATCCTTATAGAGCGTGATGATGTCAGGATTCTCATGAGATTTCCGATAGGGGAGTCCCTTGTCGATCTCATAGAGCGCTTCGATGCGTTTCTTGCGGACTTCGTTGTTGGTGTCGTAGGGCTGTCCGCCGCCGCCGATGCAGCCGCCGGGACAGGCCATGATCTCAATGAAGTCGTAGTCGCATTCGCCCTTTGTGAGGCGATCCATCATCTTGCGCGCGTTGAGGAGCGTATGGCAGACCGCGACCTTGACTTTTCTCACGCCGAGGTCGTAGGTCGCTTCCTTGACGCCCGCGAATCCGCGTACGTCGTGGAACTCCAACGGTTTCGCCTCTTTGCCCGTGACCTTTTCGTAAACGGTGCGAAGAGCCGCTTCCATGACGCCGCCCGTCGCGCCGAAAATCGCGCCGGCGCCGGAGCCTGTGCCCAGCGGGCTGTCAAACTCGCTTTCCGGCAAGTCTTTGAACGAAAGGCCGACGTAACGAATCAGTTTGATGAATTCGCGGGTAGTCAGCACAGCGTCCACGTCGCGCATTCCGTCGCGCCCCATTTCCGGCCTCGCTGCCTCAAACTTCTTCGCGGTGCAGGGCATGATGGCTACGGTGAAGATGTTCTTGACCGGAACGCCCGCCTGCTTCGCGTAGTAGGTCTTGGCAATCGCGCCGAACATCGACATCGGCGATTTCGCCGTGGAGAGGTGCGGCAAGAGGTCCGGATAGTGCTTCTCGATGAAGTTGATCCAACCGGGGCTGCAGGAGGTCAGCATTGGCATCACGCCGCCGTTTTGAATGCGGTGCAAAAGCTCGGAACCTTCCTCCATGATGGTGAGGTCGGCGCTGAAATTTGTGTCGAAGACCCGATCGAATCCGAGCATCTTGAGCGCCGTGACCATCTGGCCCGTGACGATGGCGCCGCTCTCATAGCCGAAGGCGTCGCCGAGAGCTACGCGCACTGCCGGGGCGACCTGCACGATAACGTGCGTGTTCGGATCCTGCAGCGCGTTGAGCACAACCTGCGTGTCGTCCTTTTCGACGATGGCGCCCGTCGGGCAGACGAGGCTGCATTGGCCGCAGAGCGTGCAGTCTGTCTTTTCCATTGACAGGTTATAAGGCGTCGTGACGATCAGGTCGTCGCTGCGGTTGGCGTAGGTCAAAGCCTCGACGCCCTGCGTGTCCTTGCAGACGCGCACGCAGCGGCCGCATTTGATGCACTTCGCCGGATTGCGGACGATAGAGGGGTTCGTGTTCTCCGTCGTGCGGTATTTCGTCACGTCCGGCACGTTCGGGATTTGGATGTTGAATCGGGCGCAGAGAGCTTGCAGCTCGCAGCGCTGATTCCGTGCGCAGGTCAGGCAGTTCTTGTCGTGGTCCGCCATGATGAGCTGGAGAATACCGACCTGCGTATCCCTGACGATCTGCGAGTCCGTGAAGACCTCCATGCCCTCCCATACTTCGGTGGAGCAGGCCGCGAGCAGACGGCGGTTGCCGACGACCTCGACGGAGCAGATGCGGCAGCGGGCTTTCGCGCGCTGGTCGGGATGAAAACAAAGATGAGGAATGTCGATGCCGATGCTCTGCGCCGCTTGGAGAATCTTCGTTCCCTTGGGGACGGAGACCGGCAGATTGTTGATTTTCAAATGGATCATCTGAACGTCTTCCATGTCAGTTCTCCCCTCCTAACTCAAACGTATCCGGGAACACCTTCATCGCGGAGAGCAACGCGTTTTGCGCCGACTCGCCAAGGCCGCAGAGCGACGAAATGGACATAATCGAGGCGATTTTTTTCATCTCGCGGATATCGGCCTGCGTCGCTTCGCCCCGCGCCATTTTCGCGAGAATCAGCTTGATGTGGAGATTCCCTTCGCGGCACGGCGTACACTGGCCGCAGGATTCCTCGGAGAAGAAGTCCTGCGTCATGCGGAGGAAATCGAGGACGGTGGTGCGGTCGTCAATGACGAGAACCGAGCCGGAACCGACGGTGACGCCCGCCTTTTTCAAGTCGTCGTATGTGTACGGCGTGTCGAGGATGCGGCTGTCGGCGACTTTGCCCGACGCGCCGCCGAACTGAATCAGCCGCAGTCCGTGGCCGCCAGGGATTCCCTGCCCGAGGTCGTAAACGATATCGCGTACCGTAGTGCCGAAGGGAATCTCGTAAACGCCGGGACGGCGTACATTGCCGCCGAGGCAGATGAGCTTCGTGCCGAGGGATTCTCCGGAGCCGTAGCTCACATATTTGCGCTCATCGTCCATCAAGAGGTGCGGCACAATCGCGAAGCTCTCCACGTTATTGACGCAGGTCGGAAGAGCAAACAAGCCGCTGACCTTCATGAAAGGCGGCTTCATGCGCGGACGACCCGCTTTGCCTTCAATGGAACGAATCAGCGCCGTGCCCTCGCCGCAGACGTAAGCGCCCGCGCCGGAGTACAGATGAATGCGGAAAGAAAAGTCCGTTCCCAAGATGCGGTCGCCGAGGAAGCCCTTTTCCTCCGCCTGCTTGATCGCGTTCAAGATGCGGGGCCGCAGATGACGGTATTCCTCGCGCATATAAATATAGGCGTCCTGCGCGTTCACCGTGTAGCCGCAGATAGTAATCGCTTCTATCAAATTGAAGGGATCGTGGGTGATGATTTCCCGATCCTTGAATGTGCAAGTCTCGCCTTCATCGGCGTTGCAGATGACGACCTTGTGCGGGGCTTTTACGCCTCGGGACTGAGACCATTTGCGCCCCATATCGTAGGCCGCGCCGCCGCGTCCTTTGACTTTCGCCTCGGCAATCTTGGAGGCAATGTCCTCCCCGTCCATCGAGATGGCGCGCTTCAGTGCGGAATAGCCGCCGATCGAGAGATAGGAGTCGATGGACATCGGGTCGTATCGGCCAAAGTTTTTCGTGATAAATGTTACTTCATTCCCCATATTGTCCGCCTCCTCACATGAATTTCTCGAGCACGGCGCGGACTTTTTCCGTGGTGTCGAGGTGTCCGTAGACTGTGCCGTTGATGCGGATTGCCGGCGCGACGTCGCAGGCGCCGAAGCAGGAGACTTCCTCAATGGTGAAGCGGCCGTCGTAAGTGATCTGGCCCGGCTCGACGCCCAAGACCTCCTTCACCGTTTCCAAAAGAGAGTCGCTGCCGTTCACTTTGCAGGCGATGGAGCGGCAGACCTGCACCGGATACTTGGCGCGCGGCGTAGGCGAAAGCGCCGAGTAAAACGTCAGGCAGTCGTAGATTACTGATACCTTGATCGGCAGCTTCTGTGCAACGTAGAAAGCCACCGATTGAGGCACATACTGCAGATCGATCAGATCCTGCACGTCGAGGAGCACGCCGACGATTTGCGTCGCGTCGTGTTCGTGTTCGTCCAGCACCCGGTCAATCTTTCGCGCCAATTCATCGGTAATGACGAATTCCGGCGCATTTTCCGTTGCCATCAAAATCCCCCCATAAACGAAGCGGCGGCGCGCTTCGCGTCATATTATTGCTTGAAAAAATCTCGCAATATATAAATGTTATTATAGCAGATGTATTCCTTTTAGCATAGGAAAATTTGGGAAAATTTCAAAATATACAATCGGCGCTTTTCTTGACCGCGCTGACGCGCCCTGCTATAATAAATACGTTTCCTATGGAGAGGTGTCCGAGCGGTTTAAGGAGCTGGTCTTGAAAACCAGTGATGCGGCAACGCACCGTGGGTTCGAATCCCACTCTCTCCGCCAGTAATTATCGGTCTTCGGAGCTTTTTCCGGAGGCCGTTTTTTTGTCCATGCAAAAAAGTTTGAAAAAAACTTGAAAAAAATTAAAAAAATACTTGCATACAAAAATATTTCGCTATATAATCAAGGTGAAATATTATCAGACAAGGAGGTAATGAAAATGTTGATCGGTAATGTAGGACTTAACACGATTGCCAATCAAACAGCGCAGCAAGGATACAGCGCGGCACACGAAACGTCCAAAGAGGCGGGGAGGAACCTGAGCGTATCCAATTTCGGGAGCGAGACGAAAGCGGGTTCGTCCAAATTCCAGCAGTCCAATGAGGTTGCCGCTCGAGAAGGCAGCCGGGCGACGGCGGAGAAGATGCAGGAAACGACGACTACTTTCGAGCAGTTTGAGGAGAAGCAAGCCTACACGAAAAACGCGACGCTTGCCGCAATCCGCCAAAACACGATGGACATTTCCCAGTAGTAAAAATGAAAGCGCCGGAAGGGCAAAACCTTCCGGCGTTCTTTTGTATAACAGGGAATAGCAAAAGCAGGGCGCCCGACTGGACGCCCTGCTTTTGTCATGCGAGTCCTTGTTACGCTTTTTCCGCCGTGAATTGTCCTCCGACCATGCCGATGGCCACGGTGTCGCCCTCCTGCACCTCGCCTTTGATGACCTTTTCGGAAATCAGGGTTTCGATGGTGTGGGAGAGGAGACGCTTCAGCGGCCTTGCGCCGAAGTCCGGGTCGAAGCCCTGGTCGGCCAGCGCGTCGAGGGCCGCTTCGCTCCAAGTGAGCTTCAGCCGGATCTGCTTTTCGAGGCGAGCGCCGAGGCTCTTCAGGAGCAGCGCGGCGATAGCCTTGACTTCCGCCCGGTCAAGCGCGTGGAACACCACGATGTCGTCGACGCGGTTCAGGAACTCGGGACGGAAATACTCTTTCAGCATTTCTTTGACCGCCGCCTCCGCTTCCTCGAATTTCTTGTTCAGGATCTCGTGAGAGCCGAGGTTTGACGTCATAATGACGACCGTGTTCTTGAAATTGACGACGCGGCCCTTGCCGTCGGTCAGGCGGCCGTCGTCGAGGATTTGCAGCAATACGTTGAACACGTCGCGGTGCGCTTTCTCGATTTCGTCGAGCAGGATGACGCTGTAGGGACGGCGACGCACGGCCTCGGTGAGCTGCCCCCCCTCGTCGTAGCCGACGTAGCCCGGAGGCGCTCCGATGAGCCTTGCCACGGAGTGCTTTTCCATGTATTCGCTCATGTCAATGCGAATCATGCTGCGCTCATCGTCAAAGAGCGCTTCGGCCAACGTCTTCGCCAACTCGGTCTTGCCGACGCCGGTAGGGCCAAGGAAGATGAACGAACCGATTGGGCGGTTCGGGTCTTTGATGCCGGCGCGGGCGCGGAGAATCGCCTGGCTGACCACGGTGACGGCTTCGTCCTGCCCGACAACGCGCTCATGGAGCACGTCCGCCAGATGCACGAGCTTTTCCCGCTCGCCGGTCAGCATCTTCGTGACCGGGATGCCGGTCCAGCGGCTGACCACCGAGGCGATGTCCTCTTCGCCGACTTCCTCTTTCAAAAGCCTTGCGTCCTCGGCCTCGCCCGCAAGGCGCGTTTCCTCGTCTTTCATTTTCTTTTCGAGGGCGGGCATGGTGCTGTATTTGATTTCCGATGCTTTCGCGAGGTCGCCTCCGCGTTCGGCAATCTCCATCTGGTGCCGCGCGTCGTCCATTTCGCGCTTGATGGCGCGAACTCGAAGGATTCCCTGCTTTTCCGCTTCCCAACGGGCTTGCAGGGACGCCTCTTTTTCCTTCAGCGCTTTCTTTTCCTCCGAAAGCGAGGCGAGCCGCGTTTTCGACGCCTCGTCGTTTTCTTTGTTCAACGCCTGTTCTTCGATCTCGAGCTGCATGATTTTCCGCTGTACTTCGTCGATCGGCGCGGGCACCGACTCGATCTCGGTGCGGAGTTTTGCCGCCGCCTCATCGACCAAATCGATCGCCTTGTCCGGCAGGAATCGATCAGAAATGTAACGGTCCGAGAGCGTCGCCGCCGCCACCAGCGCCGCATCGCGAATGCGGACGCCGTGATGGACCTCGTAGCGTTCCTTGAGGCCGCGTAGAATCGACAGCGTGTCCTCCACGGTCGGTTCTCCGACCATGACGGGCTGGAAACGGCGTTCCAGAGCCGTATCCTTTTCGATGTATTTGCGGTATTCGTTCAGCGTCGTCGCGCCGATGCAGCGAAGCTCGCCGCGGGCCAGCATCGGCTTCAAGAGGTTGCCCGCGTCCATGGCGCCTTCCGCCGCGCCCGCGCCGACTACCGTATGCACTTCGTCGATGAACAGCAAGATCTGTCCTTCCGACTTCGCGATTTCGTTCAGCACCGCTTTCAATCGTTCCTCGAATTCGCCGCGGAACTTCGCGCCCGCGACCAATGCGCCGAGATCGAGGGAGTACAGCGTCTTATGTTTCAGCGACTCCGGTACGTCCCCGGCGACGATGCGCCGGGCCAGTCCTTCGACGATGGCGGTCTTGCCGACGCCCGGCTCGCCGATCAGCACCGGATTGTTTTTGGTGCGCCGCGACAGAATTTCGATGGTGCGCCGGATTTCCTCGTCGCGTCCGATGACCGGGTCGAGTTTTCCGGCGCGCGCCGCCGCTGTCAGGTCGCGCCCGTATTTTTCGAGGGACTTGTAGCCGTCCTCTGGGTGGTCGCTGGTGACATTCTGTTTGCGGTTCTTCTTGATGGAGTCTTCGACCTTGCCCTTCGTCAGCCCGAATTCGCGGCAGGCCGCTTTGACGTCGTCGCTGCCGTCGCTGATGACGCCGATCAAAAGATGCTCGGTGGAGACGAAGTCGTCCTTCATGCGCGTCGCTTCGGCCTCGGCCTTCGCCATGACCCGCGCCATATCGACGCCCATCGTCAGACGGTCCTGCCCTTTGACGCTGGGAATCTTCCGGAGAAGCTGCTCCAGCCGTGCGCGAAGCATCGCGAGGTCCGTATTCGCTTCCTCGAAAATCGTGGCCAGGAGGCCTTCCGGCTCCTTGACCAGCGCCAGCAAAAGGTGCGCCGACGTGATTTCCTGATGGTAATGCAGCGCGGCTGTCTGCTGCGCCGTCTGCAGGGCCTCCAAGGTTTTCTGCGTATATTTTTCAGCTCCCATGATGTTTTCCTCCTATCTATATACGAAATGAATGTTCTTTGATGGTATGGTTTCTTTTTCCTGTTTCTATTATACAAGAAAAGGTCAAAAAGTCAAATGTTATTTTTGACTTTTTGACCTAAATTTTCATTGCGGCACGAAAAAAGGCTCGGCGTATGGCCAAGCCTTTTGTTTTACGAATTCACCGGCTTCGATTTGCTCGAAAGGCGGTCGAGGTAATCCTCTTTCGTCATCGGGTGGGCGAAATAAAAGCCCTGGATATTTTTGCAGCCGTT
>JAEERZ010000052.1 GCA_016286075.1 Selenomonadaceae bacterium | reverse complement strand
TCGGGATACTCCACGAGGAAATGCTCCATGGTTTCCGCATTGATGGCAGCGATATTCTCATCGCGGTTCAGCTTGTCGGGATTGCGGACCGCCGCGTCAAGACGGGCCTCCGCGTATTCCTTGATGCCCTGCTCCAGCGCTTCCGGCGGCGCAAAGAGCTTCATTTCCCGTTTCTCCTTGCCGCACTGGCTGACGATGCCCTGCTGGAACTCTACGATCTTCTTGATCTCTTCATGGCCGAAAAGGATAGCTTCCAAGATGACGTCTTCCGGCAGTTCCTTCGCGCCCGCTTCCACCATCATCACCGCGTCATGGGAGCCGGCGATGGTCAGGTTCAGCTCGGATTTCTCGCGCTGCTCCACCGTCGGATTGATGACGAACTGGCCGTCCACCCGGCCCACGCGCACGCCCGCGATCGGACCCGCCCACGGGATATCCGAGACGGACAGCGCGCAGGAAGCGCCGATCATCGCCGCGATTTCCGGCGGATTGTCCTGCTCCACGGAAAGCACCGTCGCCATGACTTCCACGTCGTTGCGGAAGCCCTTCGGAAACAGCGGGCGAATCGGGCGGTCGATCAGCCGGGCGCAGAGAATCGCCTCGTTGGCGGGACGTCCCTCGCGTTTGATAAACCCGCCGGGGATTTTGCCCACCGCGTACATTTTTTCCTCATAGTCCACCGTGAGCGGGAAGAAATCCACGCCCTCACGGGGGCTGGTGGAAGCCGTCGCCGTAACGAGCACCACAGTGTCGCCGTAACGAACCAGCGCGGCGCCGTTGGCCTGTTTCGCCATCTTGCCCTGCTCGATGGTCAGCGGGCGGCCGCCCACTTCCATTGTAAAGCTTTGCATCTTATATCCTCCTAAGTTAAATAGACTGGTTCAAAAATCTCACTAAATCAGCCTTCCCCTTGAAGGGAAGGGCAAGATTTCTTTTGAATAGTTGTTTTTGAAATATTCCCAAAACAATATAGCAAAAACGCGAGGCAAAGCCCCGCGTCTACTGTTACTTTCTGAGATCGAGCTTCGCGATGATAGAGCGATACCGCTCGATATCCTTGTTGCGAAGATACGCCAGCAGGCGGCGGCGATGGCCGACCATCTTCAAAAGCCCGCGGCGGGAATGATGATCCTTCTTGTGCTCTTTCAAATGCTCGGTGAGGTACGCGATACGCGAGGTCAGCACGGCGATCTGAATCTCCGGCGAGCCCGTGTCGCCCTCATGGACGGCATACTGCTTGATAAGAGCGGTTTTTTCTTCTTTGGTAAGCATTTGTTTCTCCTCCTGTTTGTCATTCTCCAGTGACGAAGCGCGCGTCGGAGTGCTCGCGCCCCGCGTCACGGAACATAAAATATGATACGGGAAGGATTATAGCATACGAGAATTATTTCCGCAAGCAAAAAGGAGGGGGATTTTATCTTTTTTCGCTTGCGCGAGGATTATTTGTTTTTGCGAAAGGTTTTTACTTTGGCTTGTACGATTACATATATTCATCGTTATAAAGATTTCATGCAGGGGCGCCGCCCCTGCAACCCTGCAAGGGGCGTTCCTCCCCTTGCACCCCTCCTTAGGGCCCTGCGGGGCCAGGATTCCGCGGTAAAAGCTCAGAATAACTTACCGGACAGTTTATCCCGCGACTAAGCCTCTTGATAACTTCGACTTTAGCCCATTTTTGCGGGTTTGGGTTTCGCGGCGCTAACACTCAACTCTGTAACTTGACTAATGTATAAGCGCTGCCAAAACTTTTCGCTAAAAGGATGCTGATACGCAGGAGGAAATACAAAAGGGAGGACGTCGCCCTCCCTTTTGACTCTACATTATTCCAGTTCTGAAGTGCAATGCGGGCAGCGGGTGGCTTCCGCGTCGATTTCCGATTTGCAGTAAGGGCACTTGCGCGGCTCCGGCGCAGGCTCTTCCTTCGGCATCATCTTGTTGATCTGCTGAATCATCAGGAACACGGCGAAAGCCAAAATCAGAAAATCGATGCAGGCGTTGATGAACTGCCCGTAGGCGATGACCGGAACATTGGCGGCCTTCGCTTCGGCGAGGGTCTTGACCGGAACCTTGCCTAAATTGATGAAAAGATTGGAAAAGTCCACGTTGCCCATCAAAAGGCCCAACGGCGGCATCAGCACGTCGCTGACGAAGGAGGAAACGATCTTGCCGAAAGCGCCGCCGATGATGACGCCAACCGCCAAGTCCATGACGTTGCCCCGCATAATAAATTTCTTGAATTCTTCCATCATTTGATATTCTTCCCTTCTTGGTTATTATTTTCCGACAGCGGAAAGATCGCGTCCTTCGGCCGGGCTTCGCCCAGCGCCTCGTCCAGCGCCTCCGCCGCCAATTCTTCCACCTCGTAAGCGGGGTGATACGTCGTGCGCTCAAAACGCCAGGCCGGGGCTTTGATCAGCCGGTCGTGCCGCGCGTCGTAGCCGTAAACGACAAGCCTCGCCGAGGATTCGATATACGTTTCCCAAGCCCAGCCGAAGCTGGGGAGAACGCGCTGATAGAATTGCTCCACCACCAGGAGCAGCACAAGATCGGCGTCGAGAACCTTGGCCGCGTCCCGGGCCGCCAGCTCCGGCTTTGCCTTTTTCCCCTGCGCGTTCAACGCTTCACGGAAAGCTTCCGTCGCCTCGTCTTCATTGAGGAATTCCACCCAATGCATGGAGTCGTTCAGCGGGATATGAAGCTCCCGATCCATACGGTTCATCAGCCGCTCGGCGCCGCGCCGGGTAAGCCACCCGCCGGTGTTGTCGATCAGGGGGATCATCGCCACGCGCTTCGTCTGCCGCGCCTGCGGCTGCAAAGGCGGCGCGTTCTGCTCCCCTTCCGCCGCGAAAGCCGCCGTGCCGAACGCCATCAGCAAAACCGCGGCCAACAGCAAAATATATGCACCGCGTTTCATAATGCCCTCATTCTTTCCCGTTGATTCTCGCCTTTCCCGTAGCGCAGGGGGCGAGATCCATCAAATCGGCGACTTCCACGTCGCCTTTCAGGTTCGCCATGATGACGTCGCGGATCTTGAATTCCGCCATGACCTGGCAGCAGGCGCCGCAAGGCACGCAAGGTTCCTCGGTGTCCGAGACCATGGCGATGGCGTCGAACTCCCGCTTGCTGTCCGCGATGGCCTTGAAGATGGCCACGCGCTCCGCGCAGCAGGAAAGGCCGTAGGCGGCGTTTTCCACCGAGCATCCGCCGTACATCGTGCCGTCGCTGGCGAGGACGCAGGCCCCCACCGGGCGCCCCGAATAGGGACTGTGCGCTTTCTGCATGGCGTCTTTCGCCGTGCGCACCATGGCGTCAATAATCTCTTCGTTGATCATGCCTTATCTCCTCCGTCCTCATATCAATTCAAAGCTTCCGCCTTTATGACGCCTTCCATGCCGCGGATCATTTCCATGATCTCCCCGCGGTCGATCCGGCTCTTGGAGCTGACTTCCACCTCTAACTCCAGCACCGGCTCCGAGCGTTTGGAGTATTCGCTTTCGCGCAAATGAATCCGGATGCCGCGCAGGAAGTAGTCCTGCGCCTCCAGCAGTTCGGTGACGGAACGTATCACGCCGGGCGAGTTCTCCGCGACGACGGCGACGGCGAAGTTATCCTCCCTCACCATCCAGGAATCGTAGCGTCCGAATACCCGGAGCACCAAAAATACGAACGCCGTCGTCAAAAGCGCACCAGTATAAAAGCCCAGCCCCGTCGCCAGTCCGACGCCGGCCACCACCCAAAGGCACGCCGCCGTCGTCAAGCCGATGACGGACAAGCCTTCCTTCATGATAGCGCCCGCGCCCAAAAAGCCGATGCCGCTGACGACCTGCGCCGCGATGCGCGCGGAGTCGACGCCGACGTCGCCTCCGATGTCCACGGAAATCATCATGACAAGACAGGAGCCAAGACAGACGAGGAGGTTCGTCCGCAGGCCCGCCGATTTGTGCCGGGCTTCGCGCTCGTAACCGATGATGCCGCCCAATATGCAGGAAAGCAGCAGTCTCCCGATTATTTCCTCCAGCCTCATGATATGCTTGCGAACGCCTCCTCCCGCGCAGTTCTTTTATTGTCTTACTTTTCTTCTTATTACTATAGTAATTTTTTCTGTGAAATGCAACTTTTAAAAAAATTTTTCGATCCGATTCGTTTTTCCCAATCTTTTTCCACAAGTTATACACAATCTTGAGGAAAAACGGCGATTTAATTTTAAAATTTTTGTGGATAAAGTGGATAAGTCGGTGTATAACCCCCATATTTGCACTTTGAAATTTGTCAACCGCTATATTTTGTTTTCCAATCTGAAAAAAATGTGGATAAGAATTTCATGTCCCGAATCATAAAAGTCGCCGGCCTTTCCGCGCCGTCACCATTCGGAAAACGGATGCTCGGCCAAATTGACATTGTAATATCGGCCGTCCATGGAGACCTCCGCGCCGAGCCAATCCGGGCGGTCAAAGACTTCGTTCTCGTCGGAAAGCTCCAGCTCCGCTATTACCAAGCCGTCGTTCGCGCCGGCGAAGACGTCGACCTCCCAGGTATAGTCCCCTACCGGAACGAAAAAGCGCGTTTTTTCCACCACTCTTTTTTGGCAGCGCAGCAAAAGTTCCTCCGCGTCCTGCATGGGAATCTCGTATTCGTATTCGCTGCGGGTGATGCCCTCCGTGCGGCCTTTCAGCGTCAGAACGGCCCGCCGATCCTCCTCTATACGGATACGGACCAGCATCGGTCCCGTCCCCGGCAGATATCCCTGCTTCATATGAATGGATTCGCCCGAAGGCTGCCACCCGTCCTTCACTAAGAATCTCCGCTCGATTTCAACGCCCATCTTCGCACGCCTCTCTTTTTCTTATAATATTATTCTATATATTATACGCCACAATGAGAAACGCCACAAGAAACCAAAAATAATGAAAGTTCCCCCGAAATCCTCAGTTTACCTTGACAGAACCCGGGCGCTTTGCTAAATTGAGCAAAAGTATTTTTTCATGGGGGAGAAAAAATATGGAAGGTTTTTTGGCGGCTTTCATGCTCGTTTTTTGCGCGGAAATGGGCGACAAAACGCAGCTGATCGTGATGGCCTTCACAGCACGGTACTCGTGGCGGCCGGTTATGGCGGCGGTACTGGCGGCGACGTTGGCGAACCACGGCCTTGCCGTACTGCTGGGCGTGCTGCTGGGGGGGCTGCTGCCCGAAACGGAGATGCGGATTATCGGCTCGATAGCGTTCATCGTATTCGGAGTTTTGACGCTGCGGGGCGACGACGACGAGGAAGAAGAAGTGCGCCAAAGCCGCAGCCCGTTCTGGACCGTCGCGCTGACCTTCTTCCTCGGTGAAATGGGGGACAAGACGCAGCTCGCAGTGCTGACCATCGCGGCGGAGCAAGGAACGTGGCTTCCCGTGCTGGCGGGATCGACTACGGCGATGATGATCGCCGACGGTCTCGGCGTCTTGCTCGGGGCCAAACTTTCCCGCCATGTTTCGCCGGAACGGATGAAAAAGATCTCGGCGTTCGTATTCATCTTTTGCGGCGTCGCGGGACTTATTTCGATTCTCGCCTGATATTTCCCTTTCCCTTACATCCGCTTTCTGTTACAATAAGGACATCTTGAATTGAGGGGGAACTTCTTTGGCGGACGTTTTTTTGAACTTCATCGACGAATGGGGATATTTCGCGGTGGCTCTTTTGATGGGCCTTGAAAACGCCTGCGTGCCGATTCCCAGCGAGCTGATCCTCGGCTTCGCGGGCTATCTGATTTACGCGGAGCGCATGACCTTCGCCGGGGCGATGTGGGCCGGCATGATCGGCGGCGTCCTCGGCTCGATTTTCGCATACGAGGTGGGCAGCCGGGGCGGACGGCCCTTCGTGGACCGCTACGGAAAATATTTCTTCGTCAAGCAGTCCCATGTGGACCTGGCCCAGGAGTGGTTTGACAAATACGGGCTGAAGGCGGTATTTTTCAGCCGCATGCTGCCGGTGGTGCGGACGTTCATCTCGCTTCCGGCGGGCTTCGCGCGCATGGACCGGATGAAATTCCTGATCCTGACCATCTTGGGCTCGCTGCCGTGGACGGCGCTGATCCTTTGGCTCGGGCGCCTCTTGGGCGAAGGCTGGGCCATCATGATGAAGGTGGGCCACGAGATCAGCCTGATTTTCGTGGTGCTCTGCATTATCGGCGCAGCCGTTCTCTGGGTCCGGTATAACCGCCGGAAAAAGAAGAAATAAACTTGCTGCATGAATCCCGCCGCGAACCGGACCGGCGGGATTTTTGTTTTTCTATTTCCCTATAGCCATCTTTGCACGGAAAGAGTATAATATATATTTATAATGACGAAACCGGGAGGGGAGTATCCTGCTGTATCCGCTGAAGCTGGTTCCGCCGCTGAAGGATTACCTTTGGGGCGGAACGAAGCTCAAAGAGCAATTTCATAAAGAAACCGATTTGCCGACCGTGGCGGAAAGCTGGGAACTGGCCTGCCGAAAGGACGGGCGCAGCGTCATCGCCAACGGCCCGGCGGCGGGCATGGAAATTTCCCGCTATATCGCCATGGAGGGCGACCGCGTCACCGGCACCCATGCGGCGCGGGTCACATACTTCCCGCTGCTGATCAAGCTGATCGACACGGCGCAGGATCTCTCGATCCAAGTCCATCCCGACAACCAAAGCGCGCTCTGGGAAAAAGACGAGAACGGCAAGACGGAGCTCTGGTACGTAGTGGACGCAGAGCCGGGGGCGACGGTGATCCACGGCGTAAACCGCAACGTCACGAAGGTGGAATTGCGCCAGCGCATCGAAGACGGCACGATCCTCGAGATCTGCAACCGCGTTCCGGCCCGTCCCGGCGACGTTTTCCTGATCGAAGCCGGCACGCTGCACTCGGTAGGCGCCGGCGTCACGCTGGCGGAAATCCAGCAGAACGCCAACACGACGTACCGCGTCTACGACTACGGACGGGTGGATCGCGACGGAAATCCCCGGGAACTCCAAATCGACCGCGCGCTGGAAGTGCTGCACCTTGCGCCCACGCCGCGTCTCGTTCTGCCGCCGCCTCAAAGCTTCTTCGCGGAATACACGGTGCGCCAGCTGGCCGCCTGCGAATATTTCACCGTCAACCATGTGGCGCTGGACGGCCGCATCCACCTTTTCACCAGCCGCGACAGCTTCCACTCCATCCTCTTGCTGGAGGGCATCTTAGAGTTGGAATATTTCAGCGGCAAGGAGATCCTGGAAAAGGGAGATTCCCTCTTCGTCCCCGCCGGCTACGGCCCCTATTGGCTCCGCGGTCACGGCCGTTTCCTCCTCACGATGGTATAAGCGCAGAAATTGCAAAGCCCGTCAGGTTTTTCGCCTGACGGGCTTTTTTCACGGTATGTCGGGCAGCGCCTGGCTGACCGTATTATGGTGTATGATGTCGGTGATGCGAAGCTCCACTTCCAGTTCCTGCTTCAAAAGCGTCTCCGCCGTGTTGTATTCAATGTTCTCACCGGTGGCGATGCCTTTCAGATAATGCGTCCACGCGGCGATGGAAAGATCCGTGGAGGTGTGACGGAGATTCGCCAAGTAGGCGGCTCCCTTTGGAATCGCCACAGCGTCGAGACGTTCCTGCCGTTCCTTCAGCGTCGGGACGACCTCGTCCTCGATGAGCGAGGATATCGCGGCGGCGGTTTTCCCCGCGAAACGGCCCTTCGCCGAACGGGCCAGCGAATAGAATCGCTCTTTCATGCCCTCCAGCTTTTCGTTGTATGCGGCGACCAATTCATGGGTGGCCGCGATGTAGTCGGCGATGTCCTGATTCTGCCTCGGAGCGAGGGTGTCGAGGTACAGCTTGTAGTTATCCATGCGGATGATCTGCCAGCGTCCGTCTTCTTTGCGCTCCAACCGCACGCGAAGCGAAAAGGGCGTTTCCGTCACACGGTCCCGGATGGCGACCTGCGCGTCGGCGGTGTCTCCCGACACCTTGATTTTCTCCACTTCCAACGCTTCCATATTGCGGATTTGGGAGCGTTCCAAGAAGCGCTCGAAATCAATGCCCAGCTGCCGCCCTTTCGTCAGGCTCGTCCCCTGGGGCAGCGACCATTCGCCTGTGGACACGTAACCCATGATGACTTCGTGAAGCCCGTCTATCATGTGGGGCTTGATGATGTCGTAAAACTGCTCGTACTGCGCCTTGCTCTCGGCGGTCAGCGCCGCGTCATACCGCAGCATATCGTCGGTGAGATCGTCATAAGCCCGGGAAAGCACCCGGTCCAGATCGATACCGTTCAAAACGGCGGCGGAGTCATGACGCGCGCAGGCGTCGGAAAGAGAGCGGAGCGTGTACTCGGGCGTGCGCGTATATACAAAGTAATACCAAAGCCAGAGGCCGAGGATAAGGGCGAAAATGAAGAGGACGACCATCATGTTCCTCTTCTCCCGTTCGTGACGACGGCGCAGCCGGCCTTGCAAAGATCGGCTTTCCATTTATTGACCTGCCTTATTTTCAAATTCCGTTGTATTGTACCACATTTTGTGGCCAAAAAGGAAGCCCGGTCTCGCCTCTTGCCTTTCTTTCCTACATTTAGTATATTATATAAAGTTTTGTATACATTATATTAGGGGGCACTCCTTTTGAACACATTTATGAACAGGTACGCAAAAACGCCGCTGATCGGGCGGATTGCTTTCGGTCTTGCCGTTGGTATCGGGATGGCGCTGTTCGCGCCGCGAACCGTCCCCGTGATCGGACTCTTCGGCAAGCTTTTCGTCGGCGCCCTGAAAGGCGTCGCGCCGATTCTCGTCTTCGTGCTCGTCCGCAACGCGCTGGCGCGCGACACGTCTTCCAACAACGCGTCGATGCGCCCCGTCATCGAGCTTTACATGATTGGCACCTTTTGCGCGGCGCTGGTCGCCGTCGCGGCGTCGTTCCTGTTCCCGACGGAGCTGACGCTCTCCGTTTCAAACGCGGACCTCACGCCGCCCAGCGGCATCATGGAAGTGCTGCAGAATCTGCTGCTCTCCATCGTGGACAACCCGGTGAACGCCATCATCAAAGCGAACTATATCAGCATCCTCGCCTGGGCGGTACTGTTCGGCGTCGCGCTCCGCCGCACCTCGACGGCAACCCAGACCTTCATCGCCGACGTAGCGGAGGGCGTAACGAAGATCGTGCAGTGGATCATCCAGCTCGCGCCTCTCGGCATCATGGGCCTCGTGGCGGACGCCATCGGCACGAGCGGCCTCGGCGCTCTTCTGGGCTACGCGAGGCTCCTCGCCGTGCTGCTCGGCGCCTTCTTCTCCGTCGCGCTGATCATGAATCCGCTGGTCGTCTTTCTCAAAACCCATAAGAATCCGTATCCGCTGGTTTTCGCGACGCTCCGGGAAAGCGGCATCTACGCGTTCTTCACCCGCAGTTCCGCCGCGAACATCCCGGTCAATATGCGCCTCTGCGAACGGCTCGGGCTGAACCCGGACCTCTACTCGATCTCGATCCCGCTGGGCGCGACCATCAACATGGCGGGGGCGGCCATCACCATCACGGTGCTGTCCCTGGCGGCGGCAAATACGATGGGGATTGCCGTCGATATGCCGACGGCGCTCCTGCTCTCGATTATCTCGACGGTCGGCGCCTGCGGCGCATCAGGCGTGGCGGGCGGCTCGCTGCTCCTGATCCCGGTGGCCTGCGCCTCCTTCGGCATCAACAACGACGTCGCCATGCAGGTCGTCGGCGTCGGCTTCATCATCGGCGTTTTGCAGGATTCCTGCGAGACGGCGCTGAACAGCTCCAGCGACGTGCTCTTCACCGCCACGGCGGAATTCGCCCAGCGCGCGAAAGCGGGTACGCTGAAAGCCGAAGACATGGTGCCGAAAGATTGATTTCTCTTCCATTCTCAACTCGCATCAAATTTTTGGAGTAAGAAAGTTGGAAAATCCTACTTTCCTACCTCAAAAATTTCGTCGTCAAAAAAATACCGCCGACTGCGACATTTTCTCGCGGTCGGCGGTTTTTATTGTCGGTCACACATTGAATCGGAAATAGGTGACGTCCCCGTCCTGCATCACATAATCTTTCCCTTCGAGACGAATCTGACCCTTTTCCCGCGCCGCGTTCATGCTGCCCGCGGCAATCAAGTCGTCGTAGTTCACGATCTCGGCGCGGATAAAACCGCGCTCGATGTCGGAATGGATTTTCCCGGCGGCTTTCGGCGCCGTCGTGCCTTTCGTGATCGTCCAGGCGCGGCACTCGTCCGGCCCCGCCGTCAAAAACGTCAGCAAGCCGAGCAGCGAGAACGCCGCCTTGATCAGCCGGTCGAGGCCCGACTCTTCGAGGCCCAGCGTCTCCAAGAATTCCTTTGCTTCCTCGCCGGAAAGCTCCGCGATCTCCGACTCGAC
>JAEERZ010000336.1 GCA_016286075.1 Selenomonadaceae bacterium | reverse complement strand
CCGTGAGGACCTTGGGCTTTATGTAATGAGCTTCACCGATTGGTGGGATTACCGTGAGGAACAGCCCAGGAGCGGAAAAACCGTCACCGAAAAGCGCCGGGTATATATCCATCTCTGCTTCAACGACCAGCGATGTACGGATGAACGCATCTCTTTTGCCAGGCATCTTTCCCGGCTTGAAGAGGAACTGAGAAGTGGCAAGCGGAACCTGGCGCACGAGAGGGAGTACGACAGATATTTTGAATGGCACCAGACGCCGAAGAGAGGCATAGTCATACAGCCGAAAGAAGATGCCATAAGGGAGAATCAACGAAACTTCGGCTATTTCGCTTTGCTGTCCAACAGCATTAAGGACCCCGTAGAGGCCGTAACGGTATACAGGACAAGAGACGTGATTGAGAAAGCCTTTGAGAATCTGAAGTCTCGGCTGTCTATGCGGCGAATGTCCGTGAGTTTGGAAGAGAACTTTGAAGGGAAGCTGTTTATCCAATTCGTAGCGCTCATGTATCTCTCTTACATCAAGAGACGGATGGAGATACATGGGATGTTTAAGGGATACACGATGCAGACGATGCTGGATTCGCTGGACATTATTGAGCGTTGGCAACAGCCAGGAATGGCGCCACGATTGTCTGAGGTTACAGAAAAACAACAAGCAATTTATGCGGCGATGGAGGTTGAGGGAATCTCATAGATATAATTTTCCGGGACTTCAGGATGATTCGACGCGCCCACAAGGTGACGCCGCTTACGGCGGTGGAAAGCGAATACTCGATGATGGCGCGCCAGTGGGAGGAAAAAGAACTTCCCGTCTGCGAAGAGCTGGGGATCGGCTTCATGGCTTACGCGCCAATGGCGGGCGGGCTGCTCTCCGGAAAAATCGGCGCGAATACCGAGTTCAAGGGAGACGATATTCGCCGCACCATTACACGGTACAGCAAGGAAAATGTGAAAAAGAACCGCCCCGTGGTGGAACTGGCGGAAAAATTCGCCGCCGAGAAGGGCGCGACCCCCGCGCAGATTTCGCTGGCGTGGGTGATGAAGCGGCCTTTTGTCGTGCCGATCCCCGGCATGAGGAAGGACGAGCGCATCCGGGAGAATCTCGGCGCGGCGGAGGTCGCGCTCTCGGACGACGAGTATCGCGCACTGACCGATGCGTTGGACAAGCTGGTGATTTACGGCGACCGCAAGGACGAGGACATCGCAAAACTGGGGAAGCTGGTACGGAATCAGCTTTTCGGCGCCAGCGGCGTTCCCGTCAAAGGGCTGGAACGATAAAAGCGAATCGAGCCGCAAAAACGTTCGTGAATGTGAGATCAAAACACGCCGCCCCCCATAAATCAGATTCAAAATCTGACGCATGGGGGGCGGCGCTTTTCTCGCTATCCGTCTTTTTTATTGCCGACGCCCGAAGCCGGTTGTAAAATGGAAGCGGAAATTGTTCTTTGACGACGGTTTGCGAATTGAAAAGCGGGGAGTGGTTTTATGCAGCACGAATGCAGGATAACGGTACTGGAGACAAAGGTGTTCGCCGAGTATCAGGAGAAATATCTGGCCGATCCGAATTCGGGGCCGTGCCCGTGCTTCAAGGCAGGAGATACGTTCTTGCTGAAGCGGACAAGCGAACAAGACGATTTTTACCGTCTGATGGACGGCAAATTCTGCGGCGAGGCATGGGACGCCATCAGCCGGTATGTGTACACAGCGCTGCAGGGCGGCTCGATCATGCACAAATGGACGAACGACGAGAGAATGATGATTGCCTGCTGCAACGACGGCACGCGGCCCGTCATTTTCAAAATCGAGAGGATCGACATTCCCGAGACGGAGGAAGAGCGGCTGTGGCTGGAAAAGCAGAATTTCGCCAATACGGCGAAGGACGCATACACGGGATAGAAAAACAAGGGAGCCGGGCCGGAATACGAAACTTCGATTTTCGACGAGCCGGAAAAAGCGGCCGTCCCGAAGCAGTGCGGGAAAGCGTATCCTGTAAGAATCCTTTTTCCGCAAGCGGCACGGTATTCTTGTTTATCGTTGTGGA
>JAEERZ010000051.1 GCA_016286075.1 Selenomonadaceae bacterium | reverse complement strand
AGCTTGAGGGCGATTTTTCCGGCCAGCGCGCCCTTCACGCGGTCAAAAGCTTTCAGAAGTCCAGCCGCTGAGAGGTCGCGGGTGAAATAGACGAAGGATTCCGGCCCTGTCCGCTTCTCATAGGGAAGGTAGCTGCCGCCGTCCGTTCCTGCGGTTTTCGGCGCCGCCTGTTCGGCTTCTTTCGGCTTTGTCGCTCCGGCGCAGCCCGGCAGCGCGGTCATGGCCGCCGCCGCGCCCGCCAGTTTGATGAAATCGCGTCGTGTCATTCCTCCCATAAAAATTCCTCCTGCCTTGCATACGGGGCGTCGCCCCGAAAACCACTTGCAAATATTTTCTTCGACGGTGGAGGAAAAATTCCTGCCGTGTGCGCATCAGAAATTATTATTCCGGGCTATATCTTTATGTGCTGAAAGACGGGATTGATAAAAAAATCAGAAACTACTCGACAGCGAGCAGAGAACGAAGTATACTGAATGGTGTTTATGAGCAACGGCGCAAAGCAGTTGCCAAAGAAAGGCAGATGGATCATACTATGGCGCCTGACAAAACAACGATAACCATTTTGATTATTGACGATGATGAGATTGTTTGCCATATGGCGCAAACAATTTTGGAAGACAATTTGCGATGTGAAGTTTTGACGGCCCATTCGGGCATGGATGGCGTCGATATGATGATCGAGAACGAGGTGCATTTGGTACTTCTTGATGTGGCAATGTCGGGGTGGGACGGTTTCAAGACGCTTTCCATCATACGAGATAAAGTGTTGCTGCGAAAAATTCCGGTTATCATGCTGACTGCCTCCGCCGATCGGGGATCCGTAATCAAGGCTCTGGAATTAGGAGTTGTGGATTATCTCCGCAAACCGTTCCTGCCAGAAGAACTGGTTACCCGCGTCTCGAAGGTCATATGGGAGTATGGGCAGGAGGAGAGCTTTGTGTGCTGAGTCTGCGCATTGATAATTTTTTCAATGATTTCTGCAGATCGAATCATCGTCCTTGACGAGATCACGGGAAAGCGAAATCTCGGATAGCGTGAAATAATGCTAAGAAAAAACCACCTTCCAAAACGTCGGAAGGTGGTTTTGCTTTGTGGATATGTTACGCCGCTGCCGTTTTGTTTCCTTTTTTCTTTTGCACAAGAACGGTCAATATGAGTACCACGAGGCCGATAGCGTCGGTTTCCATGCCGGGCTTGATCAGGAGAAGCGCGCCCGCAGCCGCGATGACGCGGAGCCATGCCGCCATCGGCGCGAAGAGGTACCCTTCGACGGCGACGGCGATCAGGAACACGCCGACGCAGGCGCTGGCCGCTACCCACGCGCCCTCGGCAATGGTCGTGTTGATCAGCATGAGCTGCGGCGCATAGACGAACATGAACGGCACGATGAAGCCCGCGATTGCCAGCTTGACCGATGCGACGCCGGTTTTCATCGGGTTTCCGCCGGACAGGCCCGCCGCTGCGAAAGAAGCCAGCGCCACAGGCGGCGTCAGGTTCGCAAACATCGCGTAGTAGAACGAGAACATGTGGGCCGCGCCCGCGGGAATGCCGAGCTTCGCGAGAGCCGGAGCCGCGATGGTCGCCGTGATGATATAGGCGGGAATCGACGGAAGCCCCATGCCAAGAATCATGCAGGTAATCATCGTGAAGAACAGCGTGAAGAGCAGGCTCGTGGAGCCGAGGGCGATGATGGTGTTCGCCATCGTCAGGCCGAAGCCCGTCTTCGAGCAGACGCCGATGATGATGCCGACGCAGGCGCAGGCCACCGCCACCGAGACGGTCTGCTTCGCGCCGTCCGCCAGCGCGTCGAGGAAGGTCGAGAAGGTCATGCGCGTCTCTTTGCGGAACATGGAGACGACGATGGTTACGAGAATTGTCATGACCGCCGAGAAAATAACAGTGGTGCCGGAGAAGAACAGCATATAAAGCAGGAACAGCACAGGAATCAAGAGATGGCTGCGCCGCTTCATCACGTCGCCGGTCTTCGGAAGCTGGTCTTTCGGAAGCCCCACAAGGCCGTCCTTCGACGCTCTGAGATGCACTTGAAGCACGATGCTCAAATAGTAGAGCAGCGCGGGAATGGCCGCCCAGGTGATGATGGTCGAATACTGGACGCTGATCATTTCCGCCATGATGAAGGCCGCCGCGCCCATGATCGGCGGCAGGAGCTGACCGCCGACGGAGGCCGCCGCCTCGACGGCTCCGGCAAACTCCTTCGAGTAGCCGGTCTTTTTCATCAGCGGAATCGTGAAGGCGCCCGTGGTGACCACGTTCGCCACCGCCGAGCCGTTGATCGAGCCTAAGAAGCCCGACGCGATGACCGAGACCTTCGCAGGGCCGCCTTTCGTGTGGCCTGCGAGCGCCAGCGCGATGTCATTGAAAAATTGCCCCATGCCGCATTTCGACATGACCGCGCCGAACAGGATGAACAGGAAAATATAGCTGGCCGCGACGCTGACCGAGGTGCCGTAAATGCCCTCGGTGTTCGCGAAGAAATGGTTCGACAGCGAGGCCCAGTCGTAGCCCCGGTGCATGAACATACCGGGGAATTCGCGCCCGAACAGTCCGTAGGCGATGAAAACGAGGGAGAGAATCGTCAGCGCGTTGCCCGTGACGCGGCGCGCGCATTCGAGGACCAGCGCAACGAGCAGCGTCGCCATATAGATATCCGTGGTGTTCGGGTTGCCCGCGCGTTCCACCACGCCCAAATAGTCCGTATAGATGTAAATCGGCGCGGCAAAAGAGAGCACCGCCAAGATCCAGTCCAAAACAGACGGCTTCGTCATGTCCGAGTTCTTTCCCGCCGGGTACATCAAAAAGCCCAGCGCCATGATCATGGCCACATGAAGCGAGCGATGCACCAGCGTGACCGGAGGACCGAAAGCCGCCGTGTAAAGATGATAGCAGGAGACGAGCAGGCACGCGCCGAAGAAGAGCTTCTTCATCAGCGGGTTGGTGAATTTGCGCGTCGCCGACTCCTTGTCCAGCTTCCGTATGATTTCCTGTGATTTTTCTTCCAGCCGTTCCGTTTCCTCAGTTTGGAGCAGCGTGTTTTCCGTTTCCTTTGCCATCAAAAAATCTCCTTTTCGTCACGACGAGATTCACCCGCGTGTGCTCGGGGAGCGTCTCGCCCTTCGCAATCAAAACGTCGTTCAGTTTGATGTCCCGTGTGGCGAAATGCGAGTTTATCCAGGTAAATTCGTGAAACACCTGATTGATATTGCTCATGTAGATCATGCCGTCGTCGTCGACCCAGACCTCAGTGCCTTTGTTCTCGGGAATGCCCGCGCCGAAGGCGGGAAAGGCAATCATATCGAGGATCAGGTCGCGGTTCGCGTCGATGTGGTAATACTCGTGCCAGGGGATTTTCTCCCAAGAATGAATCCAGCCAAAGAAAAGCTGATCGCCCTCTTTGGCCGGAACTTCAACATAGATTTCTTTCGTTTCGTAGTCGTAAATCCGAAGCACGGTTTCCGCCGAAAGCTCGTTCAGCGCCCACAGTCCCGCGAGCAGGACGACGGCCGCGCAAAACGCGACAGCCGCCTTTTTCATGCGCTGCTTACTTCAGGATGCCTTTATCCTTGTAGAACTTCTCTGCGCCCGGGTGCAGCTTGACGCTGGTGCCCTTGATGCCGCGAAGAGCGGTGTCAAGCTTGATCTCGCGCTTCGCCGTCGCATGGGACGCGCCGATGGTCTCAAGGCCTTTGTCGGAGTAAATGCCGCCGAGAAGGTCGTATACCACGTCGTCGGACAGGTTCTTCGAGACGAGCATGATATTCATGACCGCCGCCGTCACCGTATCCTTGTCCGTGCCGTAAGTATCCTTCGGGATCTTCCACTCGACGTAGAACGGATATTTCGAGGTCAGCTTCTTCAGCGCTTCGCCGTCCACCGGAACGAACACGATCTTCTTCGTCGTGCCCAGCTCCTTGATCGTCGCGTTGCCGAGACCGGAGGTAACGAACGCCACGTCGCACTGGCCGTTCTTCATCTGGTCGATGGCCTCGCCGTAGGAGAGGTAATCCACCTTCGCATCGTCATAGGTCATGCCGTTGGCCTCGAAAATCATGCGGGCGTTCAGCTCGACGCCGGAATTCGGGGCGCCGACGCCGACGCGCTTGCCCTTGATGTCGGCAAACGTCTTGATGCCGGAATCTTCCGTCGTGACAATCTGCACTACGTTCGGCCAGAGGCCCATCATCGCGCGGAGGTCGGTGGCCTTCGGCTTGCCTTCATATGCTCCAAAGCCTTCCACGGCCTGGATTACGGAGTCGGACATCGCAATGGCGAGCTCGCCTTTGCCGGTCAGGATCGCGTTGATATTCTCGCCTGTGGCGCCCGTGGCCGTCGCCGAGGTCTTGTAGCCCATCTCGCCGATGACCTTCGAGAACGCGCCGCCGATCGGGAAATAAATGCCGCTGGTCGGGCCGGTCAGCACCGTGACAAATTCTTTGCTGCGGTCCACCTTCGTCTCCTTCTTCGGCGCGCTGGAGCCGCCGCTGGAGCTTCCGCCGCCACCGCCGCAGGCCGCGGTCATCACGGCGAGAGCCGCGATCAGAATGGCGCTCATCAGTTTCTTCCACATACGTTATCCTCTCCTTGTTATAAAATTTTGGAATATACCCCCAAACTTATACCTATTATATCATTTGAGTATAGTTTGGTAAATGTTTTTTGCGCGTTTTCGGAAAAAAATTGCGATATTCCTGTGAAAGTCCTAATCGCCGTTGGCTCAGCGAAGGCTTCCGCTATGCAGGCATATGAGGAATGATCCTGAAGACGACTGTGTGGGCGGATATGATCTGCGCGTGGCGGGCGAAGAATATCACACCGTCCTGCGGCGCGCGAAGCTCCTCGACCGTTTCGGCGGTATACGGGTCCGTGATGCGGGCCAGCAGCTCGCCGCGTTTCACATATTCCGAGGCCTTGCGGTCGTAAAGCAGGATTCCCCCGGACCTGCTCTGCACGGCGACAAGATCTTTCTCGCTGATTTCCAGCGTGTCATCGCCCGGCTGCAAGTCGGTACAGGAGAGCATGCCGCGCTTCGAAAGGAAACGCAGGACGCCGTCCGCTCCCATGCGGGCACTTTCCTCGTCGATGGACTCCGTGGCGCGGGTGTAAAGAGAAAAGGTCCTCGTTTCCCAAATCTGCCAGTTGTAGTTCAGCGTCGTGGTGTCGTAAGGGCGCGGCTTCCGTATTACGAGGTAGGGCAGCCCAAAGTCGAGGCCTTCTTCGTTCTTTTGCAGTCCCGTGTCCATGATACGGACATGAGGGACAAAGTCCCCGGGCAGATAAAGGCTCGTCAGGTGGACTCCGTATTCATAGCCTTTCAGCGACTCGAAAATGCGCCATGCCAGCCGCTGCGTCGTCTCGCCTTCATCATAGCCGGGAAACATCCGGTTGATGTCCGTGTTGTCGAGAGGCCAGAACCGATGGCTCACATTCATGGAAAACTGTCCGGCGCAAGGTATGACGAGCAGGCCGCAGTCGTCGGAGAGACGTCCTTCCTTTTCCAACGCCGACAGCTTTTGCACGAGCGTCGCCGCCGTGTACATCTGCTGGAACTCGTCGCCCCGAATGGCTCCCATCACCGCGAGAGTCTTTTCCTCCGATCCGAAATAATAGCCGTAGACCGGTATCGGCTGACGGTACGGCAGCGCGTCAATCGTAAAGAGCAGTTCCTTTCTCATCGCGCGGCGCCTCCCAGTATTCTCGCGATCAGCGAGCCTTCGTTGACCACCGGGTATTCCCGCAGGGTGAATACGAGCCCGCTGACCGGGCTGAGCAGCTTTTCCTTGATCCCGCCGTTCATCGGGTCGGCGATCAGCCCGATCAGCTGGCCGCGTTCAATCCTGTCCGCGTGCTTCACCTGAGGGATGAAAAATCCGGAGGCTCCGGCATTGACGAACGCCACGCTGCCGTCGCTGCTGATGATCGGGGGCGCCACCGGCGGCGCCGACTCATGCATCATGGAAAGGTGCGACATGACGGAAAGGATTCCCGTGATAAGCTGGTCCCCGTAATTTCGGGTAATTCGCATGCCGACTCCCATTTCCACCACCAGCGTCGGCGTGCCGATGGAGTTCAGGCTGTAAGCCAGCGTGCTTTCCAGCACCGTCGCCGCGCTGTGTATCCATATGAAGTTCATGTTCAGGAGCTTCGCGAGCGGCGTCAGCACGTCTGCGCTTTTCTCGTTGATCCTGACCTGCGGGATTTCGCGCAGGAAGATATTGCTGGCGTGGATGTCGATGCAGAGATCCGCTCCGGCAATATCGTTCACGATGCCGTTGGCGATATACTCATACATCGTTTCGTCGGGGCTTCCGGGGAAAATCCTGTTCATGTCCAGGTCAAAACCGGGGAGTCCGCGGTAAATCGTGCTGATGCCCAGAGGATTCAGCGCCGGGTAAATATCGACGGTTCCGCAAAGCGATCTCTTTTTCTTTGCCAGCACCCGGGAAAGCTGCCACGCCACATACTGCCCCTCCAGCTCGTCGCCGTGCGTGCCGGTCACGACCGCGAGCCTGTGGCTTTCAGGCTCGGAGCCCTCTATGCGGTTTTTCTGTATAACCAGCCGCTCGCCCACAGGCAGCTCGGCGGATACTACTTCCTCGATCATGTCGTCCTCTCATTCCTCTGTAACCCGCATGAACACTGTCTGCGTCTGGTTTGCGCAGCCGCGAAAAACGCCGCGTTCCAACGGGCAATCGCTGTAATCCCTGCCAACGCAGAGTTTCAAATAACTCTCGCCCGCCGACGTGCGCCGCGTCGGGTCGAAGCCGTGCCAGATCCCGTCCACCCAGACCTCTGCCCACGCGTGACTGGCGCCTTCGCCCACGGGAAGTCCGCTGACATATCGCGCGGGAATCCCCGCCATACGGCAGAGCGTTATGAACACATGGGCATAGTCCTGGCAGACGCCCCGGGCGCGCCGGAACGCCTCGCCCGCCGTAGTCGAGACCTCTGTCTCTCCCGGCGCGTATGAAAAATGCTCATGTACGCTGTCCGCGATAATCTGGGCATTTTTCAGCGCATCGCCCCGTTCCGGGACAATATCCTTCAAAAAATCACTGAGTTCTTCCGTCGGCTGCGTCAACGGCGAAGGGTAACGGTAAAAGGGCTCCGCTTCCGTCTTTTCCCGCAGGGAATCGTCACGGTACGCCTTCCCGTGAAGCGTATACCTGAACCCCTCGTGTTCCTTTTCGAGCCTGCCGGAGCAAAAACGGTTCCCGAAGGCGTCCGTGCCGAAGCTCATCCTTGCGTCCTCCGGCATGATTGTAAACGTATGCGACAATATCTTTTGCTCGGGAAGATCGGCGGGGAGGCAGCGCAGCAGAAATTCATGCCCGGTCACGTCCGTCGAAAACCGGAGCTCCGTATCAAAGTAAAAGGACAGTTCCATCGTCGTCCCTCCTACAGTGCGAACAGGCCTTCCACCGCCGCAAGGAGCGAAGCGCGCCTGTCAACGGGAACTCCAAGCAGGCACGTTGCCATCATTCGCTCGGCGCTGGGATCAGCCCTAAGATTCGTTCGCTCCCTCCGCTTGATGAGCTTTCCAATTTCCGTGCCGACGGATTCCAGCCGCCACCCCAGACGAAGGTACAGGCTCAGACGTTCGACGCTCGCGCCGCATTTGATGATGTTCCTCACGTTCTCATCGTCAATGCAGTCGTCGTAACAGCCGCGAAATGCCATGATGCAGTCGATGACACGCTGCAGCGGCAGCGTCGGGCTTATGCTGTCGCTGCCGCTGGCGAGCGCGTTCACGGCAAGCTCGAGGTACGCCAGCGTACGGCTTCCGATCGTCTCGCGCAGCATCATGCCGTTGCCGAGCATAGCGTCGGCGGCGGCGCGGAGCGACTCGGGATTTTCCCCATCAAAAACGTAGTCGTGCATGAATTCTTCCGCCGTCCTGTACTCGCAGCCGATCTCCAGTGCCGAGCAGAACGCGGCGTAATCGGGCGGCTCGCCGTCGATCAGCCGGTCGTACCAGCTCCAGAAATAGGCCAGCGTAGTGGCGACCCGTTCGTAGTAACGGCCCAGCCAGAAGAGACGCGAAGCCTTGTTTATCGACATATCACCCATGTGTCCTTGAACCCTCCTCCCTGTGACGAGTTTACGACGAAGCTGTCGGGGTTCCTCGAGAAGCGCGTGAGCCCGCTGGGCCAAACGGAAACCTCTTCGCCCGTGAGCACGAACGCCCGAAGGTCGGCTTTCCTGAAGACGAGTTCATCCTCGTCGTAAAGCGGCATATCCTGAAAATCAATGACCTCCTGCGCGATGAAGCGCCTCGGATTGGAACGGATCGCCCGCTTCAGTTCCTCGCGCTGCTCATGCGTGAGATTTTCGCCGAAGATTACGCCGTACCCGCCGGCCTCGGCTACGTCCTTGATCACGAGCCGTCCGATATTTTCCTCCACATACGCCATATCGGGCTTGAAATAGGGCAAATAGGTGGGCGCGTTGTCGAGGATCGGGGTTTCGCCCAGATAATACGAAATCATTTTCGGGACGAAATAATAAATGCCCTTGTCGTCGGCCACGCCGTTGCCCGGCGCGTTGATGACCGCCACGTTGCCCGCCAGATACGCACTGATGAGGTTCGGTATGCCGATCAGCGACGACGGCTCGAAGAACAGCGGGTCGATATATTCGTCACTGACGCGCCGGTACAGCGCGCCGACCAGTATGGCGCCTTTACTCCCCCGGTAAGAGAGTTTTTGATCCTCGACAAAAAGATCGCCGCTTTCCGCCAGCACGGCGCCGGACTGCTCCGCAAGGAACGAATGCTCAAAATACGCCGCATTGTACCGTCCGGGCGTAAAAATCACGTTGATTCCCCCGACGTTCACGTAATCCATGACGCGCGCCAGCAGCATGCCGTAATCGCGATTGTCCATCACCCGGTTCCGCTGGAACGTATCCGGACTGCACCGTCGGCAAAGCCTCCGCGCGATCAGCGGATAGGACGCGCCTGAAGGTATGCGGAGATTATCCTCCAGCACATACCACTTGTCGTCTTTGCCAAGCACCAGATCGATGCCGGAAATGTGGCTGTAAACCCATCCCGGCGGCGTCGCGCCCTCGCACTGTGCGAGATAGCCGGGGGAACAGTAGACAAATTCCTCGGGGATGACTTTGTCCCGAATGATGTTCTTGTCGTGATAAACGTCATAGATGAAGCGATTCAGCGCGGTCACCCGCTGGACGAGGCCGCGCGAGAGCTGCCCGAAGTCTTCCTCCGAAATCTGCCGCGGCATCGGGTCGAAAGGAAACAGGCGCTCATTGAAGGCGCCGTCCTTGTAAATCCCGAATTTCACACCATACCGGGCCAGCTGTTCATTGATCTCGTCCTTATGGATCAATAATTCTCTCATAATCGGCACCTCCTCCAAAAAACAAAAAACAGGACGAAAAGTCGCAAAAACTTCGTCGTCCTGTTCCCAAGGCCATATTCTTGTTTGAATGGGTATATTATAAATTGAGGAACGCCGCTTGTCAAACAAGGCGCTGCGTATTTTTGCCGCCATTTCAAGTGAAATAAAAATGTTGTTTGCTCCCATAATTCCTGCATCTTCGAAGCATGCCCCGCTTCCGATGCAGCAAAATCTCTTACGATTGTATTCTGTATTTCATTTGAACCCCAGCAGGCGTTTCACTTCCTGGACATGATTCCGGCTGACCGGGATTTCCTCGTTTGGAAGCCCCTTCATGTGCAGCGAGAAGTTCCCTTTGAACCACGGAACCACTTCGGAAACATAATCGAGATTCACGATATATTGCCTGTGAACCTGCAAAAACGGGGCGCCGGACAGAAACGCCGCCATGTCCTGCATATTGAGCTGCGAGGAGAATTCTCCCGCGCCCGTACGCACAAAAACGGCTTTGTTCTTCACATACGCCATGATAATCTCCGGGCGCGTGACGGGATACATCCTTCCGTCGCGCATCACTGTGATGATCTTGTTCGTATCGTGCACACTTTTGAGAAGCGCCTTCGCCTTCTCGAGGGTGCGTGCAAGAGCCACTCTCGAAACAGGTTTTGTTATGTAACCGATGGCGGGGGTGTCGAAGGCGTCCAGAGCATATTCTCCGTAAGCCGTCACAAAGATGACAAGCGTTTTGACCTTCATTTCCCCGAGGCATCGGGCGAACTCTATGCCGTTCATGCCAGGCATCTGGATGTCGAGGAACACGAGCTCGCAGGGAGTGGTCGAGATATATTCGAGGGCGGGCGCCGTCTGGCTGAATTTTTTCACCACATGGAAATCGGGATGAGCCTGAAGCAGATATTCCAGCTCGTCGCAAAGCGGGGCCTCGTCATCGACGATTACAGTCCTTATATCCATGTCCGTTCACTTCTTTCTGATCAAAGGGAGCACTATGACGAAGCTGGTCCCCTGTCCTTCCGCGCTCGTTATGCTGACGGTTGCTTCGCCCTTGTAAATGCTTTTCAGGCGTTTCAGCACGTTTGCGACGCCGATTCCCTCGGAGCGC
>JAEERZ010000050.1 GCA_016286075.1 Selenomonadaceae bacterium | reverse complement strand
TCCTTGAAGATGGGCATGATGATTCCTCTGGAAGTTACTCCTGTGTACCGCATTTTCCTTCCCCTTACTTTCTATAGAGATTTCGATAAAATATATCGCTTTATTTCCAAGAATTGACGACAAAAAAATCTTTATCCACCGGGCAGCTGTTCTCGTCCCGGCTGATGGTTGCCGAGGCCAGCCGCGCGCCATACCCCGACGCCTCCGCCAGCGTTGCGCCGCGAACAAGCCCCATCACGGTTCCGGAAAAGAAGGCGTCACCCGCGCCGGTGGTATCGACGACCTTTGTCGGACAAGGCGGGCAAATCCCGGCGCTTTTTGCGCCCTTTTCATAATAAACCGCGCCCTGCTCTCCCATGGTGACTACCACGGACTGCAATCCTTCCTTTTCCGCCGCTTCGGGAAGCCAGTCGCGCACTTCCTCCGCCGCATGGCCCAGAATATCCTTGCCAAAATACTTCGTAGCCTCGATATCATTGCAGATAAAGCATTTCGTCTTCCGGATCAAATCCTTTCGCGCCAGAACCACGCTCAAGTTGCCGACGATGGCATAGACGTCCTTCCCGTACTGCTGTGCCAGGTTGACGGCCATCTCGGCGACATGCTCGTTGAGGTCCACTTCCAGCGCGACGGCTTCCGCCTGCCGAATAATCTCTTCCCCTTTGGCCTTTATATGGGCTTCCAGACGGTCGAAATCGGGCAGTTGCGAGATGGAGCCGGCCAGATCCCCCTTCTCGTCGAGGATTGCCAGCCACATGCCGATCCCGTGATCCGGCACTTGGACCGCGTAGCTGAGGTCTGCGCCGATTTCCTTCAGATGGCGCGTCACCTCCAAACCGATGGCCGAATCCTCCAGCATCCCGACATAGGATACGGGCATCCCCACATTCGCGAAATTCTCGACGATATTGCGCCCGACGCCGCCGTGGACGAATTTCACTTCTCCCAGATTGCGCCCTTGGGGATCGTAGCTGTTCTTTGAAAAGCCCTTGATGTCCACGAACGTGGTGCCGATTACAACTGTAGGGTTCATTCTCTTCACCGCCGTTTTCGCTGCGGACCGCCGTTTGGCTTCACAGCATGAAATATGGAGGCGATTGTCGGCATCGCTCTCCCGCGGCTAAGTATAGCAAACGGTGCGGCAATCGTCAATGACGCAGCCAAAATCGCACGGCCCGGTCAATCCAACCTTCGGCAGCGGTTCCCGTCCCCAATCCGAAGCCGTGAGCCAACCCGTCGAAAACTTCAAATTCAGCGTCTGCCCCGTTCTTTCGTATGGCCTCCGCCCGCGCCTGCATCGTACGGCGAAGACCGGCGCCGTCGTTTGCTCCGGCGCAGCCGTAAGTAGGCGGCTCGCTTCCGTACACGTCGGCGAATCCCGTATATTGCATGATGACGGCGGCCGGCTTGGGATACTCCTTTTCGCCGAAACGCGCCGTCCCCAGCGCGCCGAGAATAGCCGCCGTCCGCGCGCCCGCCGAGCCGCCCCAAAGGGAATAACCGCTGACGTCCGCTTGCAGCGCGGCGCCGTTTTCATGAACGAAAGCAATCGCCCGGGCCAAGTCCTCGCAGCTCGTATCGCCGCCGGGGCGGTAAATCAGGGCGAAAGCATGAATTCCCTTTTGGGAGAGCGCCAGCGCATGCGGGAAGCTGTCGTGCATCGCGCCGACGTAACGAAAACCGCCTCCCGCGTTCAGAATGGCGACTTTCCCGCCGGGCTTCCCCCGAAAAAGAAAGAGCCCGGTATCCCGTTTCGCCGGATCAGCCAGCTTTTCCTCCTCGGCATAAATGTCATAAAAAACAGTCTCGCCTGCCGAAGCCCGGTCCCAAAGATAATTCACCACCGCCACGGTATCCTCGGGACAAATGCTGGTGTACCAGGAAAGCTTCATCGTCCCCAGCGACGCGCCCTGCATATAATTCCGCTGCATGGGAAAAAGCAATCGCCCATAATCGCCGAAGACGGGATCGCTTATCACGTCGCGGATCTTAGACTTCTCCGTGTATTTCATGACGCGCTTTTCCCGATAGGCGGCTTTCCGGCGTCGGCACGCTCGCCGGAAAAATCGTGCAAAAGTTCCTTTTGCATTACAGTCTTGTGCCGATACCGCCGACGCCCCTTTGACTTTTCCCCGTAATCAATAGCCTTGACCGGGCAAATGTGGAGACATCCCAAGCAGTTCACGCAGCGATGCTGCCAAACGGGAAAACCGTCGGGACGCGAAATGTTCCGCGTCGGGCAGACGCGCTCGCAAAGCCCGCAGGAAGTGCAGATGTCCGTATTGCAGCGGAACTTTTCGTCAAGCGTTTGCCGCGCTTCTTTCCAGTTCTCGTGGATACGGCGGCAGAGCTTGCGCAAGAGCTGCCATGTGCCGTGCGGGTTCCGGTCTTTGACGGCCGCCGCTATCTTTTTCAGCTTCCGTTCCGCCAACCGCGCCCGGATGTTGATGCGCCACTCGGCGGGAATGTCTCCCAGCGGCAGATAATTCGAAACCAGCCGGACGTACCATGACGCGCACAGGCGCTGACCCTTTGCCGCCAGAATCGTTTCCGCGTCGATGAAGGGCTGGCCGATATAGGGAGCGCCGCAAGTGGCGATTGCGAAGATGTATGGACTGCCTGCAATCATTAGCCGCTCCATGAACGATTCCACCTGCATGGGAAGCCCCATACAGTGCATCGGGAAAACGAAACCGACGCAGTCGGCCGCCGCGTCAAAACGGCCGTGGAACAATTCCTCGGGGATGGAGCGAAGCTCCGCGTCGTCCAGCGCGGCTTGCAGGTACTTCGCTACATACAGGGAATTCCCCGTGGCGGAAAAATAGTAGACGACGGTTTTCATGCAGGATTCCTCCTATCGCTCACCAGTTCAGCTCGTACAGGCTGAACACGGGGATATGCTCTATTCCCCGCTCCAGATCGACGTCTCCGGCATATTGGAACCCGTTCTTCTCATAAAGCCTCCGGGCGGGATCATTGCCGGGCACGATGTCCACGCGGATCGTTTTGAATCCTTCCGCCTTTGCCTTCTCGACGCAAAACCGAATGATTTGGGAGCCGAGACCTTTGCTTTGCAGTTCCGGGTCTATCGCCAGCGCATGCAGGACCATATAAGAGCCGTCGGGCAAATCAACCGCCCATTTGCCCTTCCGATAGGCTCCCTGCGGGTCCGTGTTCAACACAAACACGCCCACCATCTTGCCGTTGTCCACGCAAACATATTGCTCCCCGGCTTCCGTCATCTCCCTTGCCCAGCTTTCTGACGGGTAAATCCGATACATCCACTTCGGGTAATTGATATGATTGTCCAGCCACTGCACGATCCGGTCGTAAAATTCGCCGACGGCGACTATCTCCGTTTCTGCACATTTCCGTATCTGCATTTTTAACATTCCATCCTTTCCGCTGCGTCACACTTCAGCACCGCCTCCGCGTACAACCGGACGCCGATTCCGGCGTTTGGGTGTATGAAATCGATCAGATAGTCTTCCGGCGAAGACGATGCAAACTGGCGGGCAATATATCCGTTGGCGTCGATGAAAACGTCCCCCGTGTCCTCACACCACGTTTGAAGCGCTGCCGTATAATCCACGTACGCCTTATCCGTATTTGGCGGCACGACGCCGCCGATGATGCCGGCGTCCCCGTCCGTCGCAATCCATGGAGCGATAAAGACGAACTTTGCGTCGGGACGGCGTTCGCAAACCGCGTCGCGGAGTTTTTGCAGACTCTGGATATAGTCCGCCGCCGTCATCGCGCAAAACATCGGGTCGCGGAAAAGGATGTCGTTCGCGCCCGCGGCCACGACAACGAGGTCGGCCTCCGCGCGGACAATCGCCGACAGGAAATAGGCCAGCAGGAGTTTCGTGGTGGCGCCGCCTTGGGAAATATTGACGATCTTCCCGCGTATCGAAGAGCGTATGGGCTCGTACCAGGGCACGCCGCCGTTTATGGTTCCTTCCGTCAGGGAATCCCCGACGAAGCACACTGTTTTCGCGGTTTGCAGCAGCCGATATATGCGGCTTTTCTTCATCTCGTCAGTTATTTGCAACGGTTCCAACTTTTCCATTTGCGTCATACCTTCCGCTCCGAGGGAAAGCCGTCCTCTCCATGGAGGCCAACGGCTTCAAAGAGCACTTCGGGAACCGGCTCCTTTGCCAACAGCGCGTGGATGAGCGTGAAGTACTCCGGCAGGCTGCCCTTGCACCATAAAATTTCGATATGGAATATATCCTTCGTAATGGCCGATAGGTCAAAGCCGAAGGCGTCCAACGAATACCGCATCTTGTCCGGCTGACGGCAGGGCTTCCCTTCTTCCCGTGTGCAGTTTTCGCACAGGATGCACCCGCCGGAGGACAGCGACAGGCTTTCGGGAATTCTCGCCTCCAATTTTCTCAGCTTCTCGTCGGCGGCGCGCTTTACCGCCGAAACGATCTCCCATCCCACCGTTTTGATTTTCTCTTCCGTATCCGCCGCCCGGATCGTCTCGTCGTCCAGATCGATCTTGGCGCACAGGAGATTGACCGACGTATAAGGCTCCAAAAACTCAGCCACGTCGAAGGACAGCGGCGGGCATGACCATCGCGTATTATAACGCGGGCATTCCCGGCAATAGGCCATGAACTTTTCCTGATCTTGGTATTTCTGCCGGAAAAGCGGCGTCTCGATATGACTGGTTCGGTATTCCACACGGTATCCCATAATTTCACTCCTATATCTTTCCGAATAATCGTCTTTTTGACGATAGCACAAATGCTTTCTAATGACAATAGGAAGGAAAACAACTTTTCGTTCCGAATTGCCCCGCCGGGGATATTGCCGCGGGAACGTCATTCCTTCTTTCCGATGAAAAGACAAGCCGCGACAAATTTTTCAGCGCGAAAAAAGGTTTCCCCTTGACCGCTTCCCGCGCGGGCGGTACAATGTATACAACACATTGTATAGGAGGAATTTTCTGTGGAAGCAAATCGCGTTTACAATTTTAATCCCGGCCCCGCGACCCAGCCGCTGGAGGTGCTGAAGGAAGCGCAGGGCGAATTTTTGAATTTCAAAGGCACGGGCGAATCCATCATTGAGATCAGCCACCGCGCCAAGGAGTTCGAGGCGGTGCTCGACCAGGCGAAAGCTGATATTCTCTCGCTGATGGGTCTCGGCGACGACTACGACGTGCTCTTCTTGCAGGGCGGCGCGTCCACGCAGTTCGCAATGATCCCGATGAACTTCGCCCGGGACGGCAAAGTCGGCAGCTACGTCGTTTCCGGCAGCTTCGCTGAGAAGGCATACAAGGAAGCGGAAATCCTCGGCGTCGGCCATATCGCCGCGACGAGCAAGGACGACGACTTCCGCCATGTGCCGACGCAGGACGAGATCAAGATCGCGGACAACGCCGCGTATCTCCATCTTTGCTATAACAACACGATTTACGGCACCGAATATCACTATATCCCCGAGACGAACGGCGTTCCCCTCGTCGCCGATATGTCCAGCGATATGCTGTCCCGTCCGCTGGATTTCTCGAAGTTCACATTCATTTACGCAGGCGCCCAGAAGAACCTCGGCCCGGCGGGCGTCGTCGTCGTCGTCGCGAAGAAGTCCTTTATCGACGTCAAGCACAAGGATATCCCGACGATGCTGCGCTACGGCATTCACCTTGAGAAGAACTCGCTCTACAACACGCCCCCGGCCTTCTGCATTTACATGGTCGGCAAGACTGTCGCGTGGATCAAAGCCCAGGGCGGCCTTTCCGCGATGGCGGAGAAGAACGCGAAGAAGGCGAAAATCCTTTACGACGCCATCGACAATTCCAACGGCTTTTACAAGGGCCACGCGGCGAAGGACAGCCGTTCCTTCATGAACGTCACCTTCCGCCTGCCCAGCGAGGAATTGGAAAAGAAGTTCGTGGACGAGGCGAAGGCGAAATCCCTTTGCGGCGTCAAGGGGCACCGTTCCGTCGGCGGCATGCGCGCCTCGATCTACAATGCGATGCCCATCGAAGGCGTCGAGCGTCTCGCGGATTTCATGGAATCCTTCCGCAAGGCGAACGCGTAACCCGAAACAAATCTGCCAAAACGCCCCGCCGCGCATTACTGCGTGACGGGGCGTCTCCTTTTGTGATATAATCAAGTCAACATAGAAACGAAAGGATGATACCATGCAACTCAAAAAATGGCTTTGCGCTCTCTTGGCCGCGTCCATGCTTGGTGCGGCGTCGGTCGCCGCGGCAAAGGAAACGGTCTCCTGGGACGACCCGCCCCAGCTGGAGCTTATGGCCCAGTCTGAATTTCAATGGACGGGCGTCGCCGTTTCTCCGGCGAACCGACTGTTCGTCTGCTTCCCCACTTGGGGCAACCATCCGAACTTCCATGTAGGCGAAATCATGAACGGCGCAGTTTATCCCTATTACGAGGTTGAGGATCACGCCGGTTTCGTCTGCGTGCAGAGCGTCGTCGCAGACCCCACGAATACGCTTTGGATTCTCGACACGGGCAGACGCCCGGACGGAACGATGGACCCGGTCGGCGTCCGGCTCTTCATGGTCAGCCTGTCCACCAACCAGATCGTGCGCACCTATACTCTCCCCTCCGACGTCGTCCTGTCCGACAGCGTAATGAACGACGTACGCGTGGACAACGCGCGGAGCGTCGCCTACATCACCGACTCCGGACACGGCGGGATTATCGTGCTGGATCTCTCCACCGACAACGCGTGGCGCGCGCTGACGGACATCCCCGAGGTCCGCGCCAATCTGCAAGCCATTTATTTTCCCACGGGACTGTTCACGAAACTCGCACACAGCGACGGGCTGGAGCTTTCCAGTGACAAGAAACTGCTCTATTTCTGTTCCCTCGGCAGCGACATCCTGTATTCCGTGCCGACTGTCGCTCTCCTCGACGAGAGTCTTTCCGTCGAACAGCGGCAGAAGCTCGTCAAGGCCGTCAACGTAAAGAACGTGCCGACGGACGGCATGGTGCTTCGGAAAGGAGCGCTTTACATGGGCGCGCTTTCCAACGAAGGCATTTGGGAATTCCGCCTGGACGAATCCAACGTCGCCGAAGCCGGCGCCATCCTGAATTTTGGCAGAGACATCCGCTGGGCGGACAGCTTCGCCCTCGCCTCCGACAACAGCGTCTATTTCACCACCTCGTCCATCAATTATCCGCCCGACCAGCAGGCTCCCTATGAACTGTATCACATGATCTGGCCGGAAAAGTCCTCCACTCCCCAGCATTAAAAGATGACAAAAATGCCGTGCGTTTATACGCACGGCATTTTTTATTGCTCTTTGTCTTAAATTAATAACGATGCGTCTCCGCCAGGGTAACTTCATCCGAGGCCAGCACCAACGCGAAAGACCCGAACCCGGTATCAATGCAGAGCTGTAGCTGACGGCTCCCCATCGGCTTCGTATTTTTGCCGATGCGGGGCGTATCCAAGTCGAGATCGTAGTCCCGCTTGCCTAAATCGACCACGAAAAGGCCGTTGACGACGTTCAGGAATTCCGACACGCTGTCCTCCGCCATCTCGTCCGCTTCGTCGATCAGCTCGTGGCTATACCGCTGCGCCATCTCGATAAAGACCTTGTCGCTGACATAAATCCCCGAAACGAAGCTCACCGAGCCCGACAACCGCTGGGAGATAGTATGGGACGCAAACAGGACCTCTTCGCACTCCGGCGAGCAAAAGTTTACAATCGCGGGAGTATCCATGAACCGCATCAAAGAACGCATGAAGAGCTCCGTGAAATCGGCGTAGATTTCTTTCTCCTCCGCAAGATCCTCATCCTGTTCCTCGATAATCCGCCGAACCGCTTCTTTGAACGGGCTCCCTTCCATGCTGCCGCAGGCAGCCATATGACGCCCCAATTCCATGAAATCCATCTTGCCGCTGTCAAGAAGCGCCTGCGCCGTTTTCAGTCCGTCCGTCGAGCGCGCCTCCTGCAATTTTTCCACTTGGGACGCAAACAAGAGACCTTCCGCCACCGCTAATTTCGAAAAAGCGTCTTTTTCAAAGGGCATCAACTCGGAGAGCTTGGACGCAGACACCGCACCCTCCGCCAAAGCGACCATAGCCAACCCCGGCGTCGTTTTCTCGGCTTCCTTTAAAAGCTCTTTTGCCTCCCGCTCGGCGATTGCGCCCTCATTGACAAGATACTGGGCAAAATACAGGCTATTCATCGCCAAACGCCTTCTTTCGGATGCTTTCAATCGCCTTCGCAATCTGCGCACTCGTATACGGCTTCTGGATAAAATCAAGAGCGCCGAGCTTCAGCGTTTCCATCAGCTTCTGCGGCGTGCCGGCCGAAGACAGCATAATGACCGGCAACTCGGGAGACACCTCCTTCATCACGCGTAAGGCTTCAATTCCGCCGACCTCGGGCATGACGATATCGAGGAAAACACCGTCCGGTTTTTCCTGCAAAGTCAACATGACCGCGTCTTTTCCGTTTTCCGCTTCTATAACTTCGCAGCCGACCTTTTCCAGCTCCACGCGAAGCTTTTTCCGAAGCAGCTTCGAATCGTCTGTTATCAATATCCGCAGAGGTCTTTCATCCAGTTCGGTTTTTTCCTGCATTTTTTCCATTTCATTGTTTTCTTCCATCTTGGAACGCCTCCCCGCATACGGAAACAGTGCCTTCTTTCCGTTTCCCATACAACACGGTTATATTATATCATAGTTCATATTTCCTGAAAAGCAAAAGAAATTCAGTCTTCTTTCCGGGATACCTCCACTGCCGTATGGATTACGTTTTCAATCACATAGTCCGTCGCAAGCTTCGCCCGCGGCGGCGTGGAAGGCTCCGCCTTTCTCCCGCTCGCCTGCTCTTCCTCCTGCCGCCGAATGGCCGCCTCGATTTCCTTCTTCTGCTCCTTTTCGCTGAGCACGGGACCCGCGCCGGGCTCAATTATGATTTCATTGTTCGAATCCGTCTCGCCGAAATCATGGAGGCTTTCCTTGACCGTCTTCGAATCGTCCTGGGAACCCGGCGTTATGATGCCGGCCTCTGCCTGCGCCGCCTGCAAAAGCTTTTCCAGGGAAACAAGTCCGCCGCCGTGCACGTCCAAATGCATGGAGCCGTCATGCCGCCCCTTTGGCACGGTGAAGGGCACCTCCACCGTCACTTTGGGCGCCCGATACGGCTGCAGCGTGACCTTGAACTTCACCGTTTCCCCCGGCTTCACCCTCGGTTTGTCCGGCGTCGCCGAAACGAGCGACGCGGTAAGCCGCTTGGCTTCGGAAGAAATTTTGACCTTGACGTCGTAAACGTCCGACTCCCCCTTCGTGTCGCTGGAAATAAGCGCCAACGCCTGCGCCAGTTCCGCGAAGGCAATCTGCCCCGCATCCGCAGCAGCGTAGAAGAGATTCGACCGCTCAAACAAGCCGTTTTCCGCCGCGTCCGTGCGGATAGCGAAGTCCACCTTGACCGTGCTCTCGCTCAGATTGTCCACAGTTCGGCCCAACGCAGCGTAGGAAATCGCCTGCGTCAGTATCGGGACGAACGCCTCGTCATAGGCCATTGTCGCCGCATAGGAATTGGAGCGCCCCAGCGTCTTGTCCTCCACCGTCAGACGAATCGGCACCACCGACGGGAACACGCCCACGATGCCGGAAATGCCCGCCGTGCGGTCCTGGTTGATGCGCCCGATGATGCTGCCGGTGTTGACGAGCTTCATGCCGTCGGTCATACCGTTGACCATCGCGAAAACGGAAGCGTCCGTCATAAAGTAATTGACGTTGCCCCGATGCAGGAAGGGATGTCCGAAGGCCAACACGCGCCCGTCTTCCTCCACCGCCGTGACCGTTCCCGTCGCCGCGAAAGAAAAATCTCCATATGCGAGCGCCGCTCCCACCGGACTGCCCGGATAGAGCACAGCCTCATAATCCGTCGTATAGCTCGAGCTGCCGGACAGGCCGCCAAAATTCGTCGCCTGATACCCCAACGGGTCGAGCTTCTTTTGCAGGAAACGCATCCCCGCATCGCCGAAACCCGAAACATAAACCAGCGACTTCTCCTGCCGTTCACCTACCGGGGCCGTCGCCTCCTTGTCCTTTGATTCTTTCGGGTCCTTCGTTTCCTTTGCATTCTCTGCGTTCTTGGTTTCTTTAGCTTCCGAGGATTCCTTTGCTTTCCCGTCCTCGGCCTTTACGTCTTTATCTTTCGCTTTCTCGGTCTTTGCCTCCGTCGGCGCCTTATCTTTGGAAGCCTCGGCTTTCGCGTCCTTGCTTTCTTCTTTCTTCGCCTCGCCCTTCGGCGTCTCCTTGGCAGGCTCCTCTTTACCGTCCTTCTTCGGTTCCGCGCCGCTCTGCCCGAGCTTTATCACGGTGCCGTCGTCTTTCTTTTCCGCTGCCGGATTGGCTTCCTCTTTTTTCTCCTCCGGCTTCTTCAAATCGATCATCTGCGGACGACTCTGGTTTTTCGTGTCGGGCATATCCCAAATCGGGAGCATTTCCTCGATGGGCGTAATCAAAAACGTATGGGGGTCCATCTCCTTGACCGTCGCGGAACCCGCGCCAATCAGCC
>JAEERZ010000335.1 GCA_016286075.1 Selenomonadaceae bacterium | reverse complement strand
CGCGTCTATATGATGCAGTTTATGAAAGGGCTTGCTTACAGTGAGCAGGACGTCTTACGCGGGTTCGCCCCGCGCGTCGTGCTCTCGACCACGGGCAAGCCCTTTTTCGTCGCGCAGGAGGGCATGCTCTCGGAGGAAGAACGGGCTGCTTGGGGCGACGGCGTCGTCGTGTTCGAGCCGGGAAAGCCGCCGAAAGATTATGTGGAAATGATCGCGGCGGGTTTTGACGAGGCGGCGCGGGAAATCAAGTCGGGGAAGTACGGTCTCGCAATTCTCGATGAGGTGAACGTGGCGCTGTTTTTCGGGCTGTTAGACCGGGAGCGGGTGGAGCGGCTGCTGGACGAAGCGCCGAAGAAAACGGAGCTGGTGCTGACGGGGAGGAACGCTCCGGACTGGCTCGTGGAACGCGCCGACCTCGTGACGGAAATGCGCGAGGTCAAGCATTATTATCAAAAGGGAATCGAGGCGCGAAAAGGAATCGAGAATTGAGATTGTAAGGAGGACAAAACTATGCCGATGTTTCGGCGGCCTATGCTGGCACTGGCAGCGATTGCGCTGGCAGTGCTTTTTGCGGGCGCGATGCTGTTTCATGAGAAAGAGGAGGCCGTGCCGCTGGACGCGGGCGTGCGCCATGAGGAGAACACGCAGATCACGGTATATGTCAGCGGCGCAGTGATGAAGCCGGGCGTCGTCGCGATGAAAAAGACGGAACGTGTGGAACAGGCAATCGCGGTTTGCGGCGGACCGCTTCCGCAAGCCGATCTCTCGAATGTGAATCTCGCCCAGCCGCTGAAGGACGGCATGCAGATTCGCGTACCGGAGCGCGCCGACGCGGGCGGCAGCGCGGCAAAGTTAGCCGAGGCGGACGGGAAAATCCATATCAACACGGCGGACGAGAAGAAGCTGGACGAGCTTCCCGGCGTCGGCCCGATCATGGCGAAGCGGATCGTGGAATACAGAAACGAGCACGGCCCGTTCGAGTCGGTGGAAGACTTGGCAAAGATTCGGGGCATCGGCGTGGAAAAGCTGGAGAAGATACGGGAAAAAGCGGAACTGTAAAGAAAGGATTATATAGTGGCGCAAATAACGGACGTGACGGAAGAGTATAAAAATAACGCCAACCCTAAGGAAGGGATTTTGGCGTTTGAGGACGGGTATGAACAAAGTTTGCACATGGATGAAATCGAAACGGCACGATGGTTGTATAAGACCTTTGGCGGGAATCTAACATTGTTAAAGGAGAGTACAAGACAGGGAGTTAAAACGGCAGATTATTTGTGGAATAATCGTCTGTGGGAGAGGAAAGGCGTGGTATCAAATAATTTCGATACAATTAACAAACGAATACGAAAAGCTTATATGCAAATTTCAGGCAGCAATGGAGGAATTGTACTCGATTTTACTGGTGGTAAATTAACTTTAGAACAAGCGATAAAACTCACTTTGCAAAGTGCGTCAAGAAGATCAAGAGGTTTTGCAGATATAATTGTGAAAAAGGATAATTCTTACAAGGTATTTCGCGTAAAAAAATAATGAGCGCTGTCGACCCCGGCCCACATGGGGACCAGGATGCAACGCTCATTTCTATATTATCTTATAGCATATTGTGAACAAATTTGCAAGAAAAATTCCGCATGGGAGGGGACATATGAAAATCGGGCAGCAGCCGCTTTCGTTCTTGTGCGCGCTGCTTTTTTCGTCGATACTTGGCGTTTTGGCGGCGGGGCGGTTTATGGAAAGCGCCCCGTCTTTTGCGCTTGCGGGGCTTCTCATTATCGGTGCGGCGCTGTTGTTTTGGGCCGTGTGGCTTGCATTTACGGGGAACATACGGCTTTGGGGCGCGGCGGCGCTCCTCTTTTTTGTGCTCGGTATGGTGCGCGCTTTCATGGTGCTGCCGATTCCGTCGAACGATATTTCCCGTTGGGAGGGGGAGACAATACGGGCGGCGGGGGTGCTTCGCGAGGCGCCGCAAATAACGCCGACGCCGGAGGGGGTGCGCGTCCGTTATCTCCTCGACGTCCGGCGGGCGGGAGAGGAGGAAGCGACGGGCGGGATTTATAT
>JAEERZ010000334.1 GCA_016286075.1 Selenomonadaceae bacterium | reverse complement strand
GGGCGTGCTGGCCGATTATTCCGTAGCGAAGAACGTCATCCTGCCCGCCGAGTACGAGGCCGACGAGGGCGGATTTTACCTTGCCGCCAGCGCCGGATTCAACCCCGGCGGCCCCGCTGCGGCCATGGCGCGCATGGACTACCTGACGAAGCACCCGGATACCTTCGACCGGAGCTACGGCGCCGACCCTTACGACCATCCGGACACGGACAAGCGCGAGGCGAAGCTGGCGGCGATGATGTCCGAATACAGCGCGGGCCATGTGACGGTAAAGGACAGGAAAGAGATCCTCATCGACGGACAGCCCCTGCTCTCGGCGTCGTATTCCACCGAGGTCTACGACGACACGCCGGAGCAGGCGTACCTGATCGCGGGCGGACTGGCCCGCGCCTTCCACGAATATACGACGGCGGAGGCCTGGAATTTCCGCCCCGGCGCGAACGGGCGCATCGACTATTTGGACGACAATCGCGTATATGAATATCTGAAAGACGCCGTGGAGCGCAACCATGCCGAGGCGGATCTGGAGCGGCTGGTCCGCGCCGCCTATGCCGGTGAGAGCGCCTCGGGCGCGCGGGAAAAGATGGCGGCCGCCGAGAACGAGCGCCTCGCATACTGGCAGGAGCGCATGGCGAAAAACGCCGCCGCCGACAAGAAGCTGGTCGAGCGGCTTTACAAGAACGCCGACGCTTACAACGACATCAACGAGCCGGAGCTGTCCATCGAGGAAGGCTCCCGCACTTTCGGATGCAACAACGGCGACGTGAAACTCGCGGGCATCTACGCGGTACGGGGGCGTGCCAAAGCGCTGCAGGGCGACTTCGCGGGCGCGATGGAGGACTGCGATTACGCCGTGAGCCTCGACCCGAACGACGCTTACGTTTACCTGAACCGCGCCGAGGCGAAGCGCGCGCAGGGGCTGCCGGAGGCCGCTCTTTTGGACATCCGCAAAAGCATCGCCCTTGACCCGAAAGCCATCGCCGCTCACAAGATGGCCGCCGACGTGGAGGACGAGCTGGGCAACACCGAAGCCGCCCTTATGGATTACGCCAATTATCACAAATTGGTGCCGGACGCGCCGGATATTCCCGACGAATATTACAAGCGCATCGACCCGAAGCGGTGGGAGCGCATAGAGAAAGAGCGCAAAAAGCAGGAAGAACAAGCCCGCAAGGAACGGGAGGAGAAAAAAGCCAAAGCGGAAAAAGCCGAGAAGGAGCAGGACGCGAAGAAAAAAGAAGAAACAAAGGCCGAGGCCAAGCCCTCCGCTTAATAGAGGACCTGCTTGCAAATTCCAACGATTCCATATAAGATAGAAAGACAGCAAAAATACCTGCAAGCATTTTGGAGGGATTGATCGAATGGCAACCGAGAAGACCGCTGCGGCCAAGAAAACGCGCCGCACGAAAAAAGCCGACGACGAGGAAAAAAAGACCGCGAAGGACGCGGAGCTTGCCGCTTCCGCCCCCGACGAGCAGAACGCCGCCGGGGCAAAAAAGAGCGCGCCGAAAAAGACGGCGAAAAAGCCCGCGGCAAAGACGGCTTCCGCGCATAAATCCGCGCCTCAAAAGGAGCATATCTTCGCCCTCGATATCGGCACCCGCAGCGTCATCGGCATCGTCGCCGACCAGGAGGCCGACGGCTCCATGACCGTTCTTCAAACCACCCGCCGCGAGCACAAGACGCGGGCCATGCTGGACGGGCAGATTCACGACGTGCCGCAGGTCGCCGCCGTCATCCGTGAAGTCAAGGCCGCGCTGGAGGAATCCGTCGGCCCGCTGAAAAGCGTCGCCGTCGCAGCCGCCGGCCGCGCCCTCTACACCATGACCGCCGTGGCGGAAATGGACTTCTCCGGCGTCATCACCGCCGAGGACGAGCGCCTGCTCGACTTCGCCGGCGTACAAACGGCGCAGGCGGATCTGGCCGCTTCCTCCGAGATCGACGACCCGACGCACTATTACTGCGTCGGTTACAGCACCATCAAATATACGCTGGACGGCGTCCAGTTGAAATCCCTCGTCGGGCAGCGGGGCGAGAAGGGCACGGCCTCCATCATCGCCACCTTCCTGCCCCGTCA
>JAEERZ010000333.1 GCA_016286075.1 Selenomonadaceae bacterium | reverse complement strand
GACGCGGAGCCGCCGAATCCCGACCCTTTCGTCCGAAATCTGGTGCCCCTCCTTGAAGAGCAGGGTGTAGATGCAGTGCTCAGCGCCCATGTCCACGCCTACCGGCGCAGACGCATGACCAACTGGAAGCACGACAAAAACGGCGTCCTCTATATCCTCACCGGCAACGCGGGCAACTGCTTTTATTCGCCGGAAATCCACAAGATCGACGAAGTCTCGTTTCCCAGCAACCTTTTGAATTATTTGGTCATGGAAGCCGACGAAACCCGTCTTACCTTCCGGTGCTTTCTGACCAACGGCACGCAAAAGGATTTCGTGACCCTTCGGAAATCCCCGAAGTTGGAAGAATGACGACATGCCCCGCTGTTCCCAAGCAGGGCTCTTTTTGAAAACGGAGCAAGGCAACAATGAAAGACCAGCTTTTTCGCACCGTATCCCGACGCCGCTTCCTCGCCATGATGGGAGGCGCGGCCCTGACATTGGCGACAGGCTGCGCGGCAACGCCTCCGAAACCGCCTGCGCCCATAAAAAAGGCCGCCCGGATTCTCACCGGCGACACTTCTTTGGACGCGCAGTTTCTGCGGCAAATCGTCGCTTCCGACAACCGAACTGCCCGCACCGTCATGTGGCAGTCCGACGAGCCGCAGGAAAACGCCGAAGTCGTCTGGCGCGTCGCGGACGGCGGCAAGGACACGGAAATCTTTTCCTCTCCCGCTGCCAACGAACGATACACCGACGACGGGCAAAACGTCTTTCTGCACACCGCGCGGTTGGAGAATCTTATACCGGGAACGGCCTACGAATACCGCTTGATAGCAGGCGACGAGGGCACGGACTGGACGCCGCTTTCCTCCGAGAACGGCGGTTCCTTCAAAGCGCTGATCTTTCCCGATTCCCAGTCCAGCGATTACACCGACTGGAAAAATTTAGCCCGGGATGCTTTCCGCCGCAATCCCGACGCCGCCTTTTTCACAAATCTCGGCGACCTCGTGGACAACGGCGAGGAACACAGCCAGTGGGACGCATGGTTCGACGCGGTAGAGCCTTTCTCCTCCCGTATCCCATTCGCGCCGGTCATGGGCAACCACGAAACTTACGACAAGAAATGGGAAGTCCGCCTTCCGCTGGCCTACCTCGCCCTTTTCGCCCCGCCGGGAAACGACAGCCGAGATTTTTTCCGCTACTACTATTCCTTCGACTTCGGCGACGTGCATTTCATGGTGCTGAACACCCAATGGGACGAAACGGACGATTTGCGCCCCGGCCTGCTGGAGGAGCAGTTGGCGTGGCTGCCGAAGGACGCGGCGGCCTCCGATAAAAAATGGAAGGTCGCGATGCTGCATAAGGACGTGCTGCAGTACCGCATCGGAAAACGCCCCGAGCGGAAGGAAGGCTTCAGCAAATTCGGCAGAGCTTTCATGCCTCTCTTCGACGACCTCGGCGTCGACGCGGTGCTCTCCGCCCACCTGCACACCTACCGCAACCGCGGCCACATCAAGGATTTCCAGCGCGACCCGGCAGGCCCCCTTTATATCCTCACCGGCGTCGCCGGAAACGTCCGCTACCCCGGTCTTTGGATCGACCACGCCTTGGACGAAAAGACGGCCCCTCAGCCGGAAACGGACAACTACATGACGATGGAGGCCGCCAAAGACGCACTGCGTTTCCAATGCTTCCTTCCCGACGGCAGCGTGATCGACGACGTGACGATCCGGAAATAGACTTACAGGTAATCCCCTTTGCAAGACAACAAAGCGACATGACCGTAAAATGGCCATGCCGCTTTTTATTTGCTCATGCTAATCTTTTATATCCTTCGGCGCGATGTGTACGACGGTTCCGTCCGGTTCCCGATAGACCGCCTCGGCCACCATGGCGTTTCGAAGCATACGGCGGCAAAGGAGGCACGGTTTTCCCGAGGCCAGCGTGCCGTCGGCATTGTAGCCTTCAATGTAGATCGTCGATCCTTTCATTTTTACCGGATCGGCGTTGACGATGGCGTTCTGCTCGGCGTGGACGGCCACGCAAAGCTCATAATTCTGCCCTTTGGGAACATGCAATCGCTCGCGTTCGCAAACGCCCGTGTCGATGCAGTTCGCTTCTCC
>JAEERZ010000332.1 GCA_016286075.1 Selenomonadaceae bacterium | reverse complement strand
TCCCTGCTTGACGTTCGGCGCGCCGGTCACGATGGTCAGCGGCTCTTTTCCGCCCACGTCTACCTTGCAAACCTGCAAATGATCGGAATCGGGATGCGGAGCGACTTCCACAAGCTTTCCCGTCACGACCTTGTCCAGCCCCTCGTCCGCGCGGACGACATTTTCCACCGGCACGCCCGCCATCGTCAGAAGATCGGCGAGCTGTTCCGGCGTCTCATCAAAATCAATATAGTCTTTCAGCCATTGAATCGATACCTGCATATATCTTTCTCCTTATTCAAACTGCCGCAAGAAGCGCAGATCGTTGTCGTAGAATAACCGCAAATCGTCGATGCCGTAAGACAGCATCGCGATGCGCTCGACGCCGAGACCGAAGGCGAAGCCCGAGACCTGTTTCGGGTCGTATCCGCTCATTTCCAAAACGTGCGGATGCACCATGCCCGCGCCGAGGATTTCCAGCCAGCCCGTGCCCTTGCAGACGCGGCAACCTTTGCCGTGGCACATCACGCAGGAAATATCCACCTCCGCGCTGGGCTCCGTGAACGGGAAAAAGCTTGGCCGGAAGCGCACGCCGATATTATCGTTGAATATGCGGTGCAAAAACAGCTCCAGCGTACCCTTTAAATCAGAGAGGCGAATCCCCTTGTCTATCACAAGGCCCTCCACCTGCGTAAACATCGGCGAATGGGTCGCGTCGTAATCGTCGCGGCGATAAACGCGCCCCGGCGCAATCATGCGAATCGGAGTATTCGGCTCGTGAGCCTGCATCGTCCGCGCCTGCACCGGCGACGTCTGCGTGCGCATCAGGATTTCCTCGGTGATGTAGAAGGAATCCTGCATATCCCGCGCCGGATGATCCTTCGGCAGATTCAGCGCCTCGAAATTGAAATAGTCGCGCTCAATCTCCGGTCCTTCCTCGACGGTAAAACCCATATCCATGAAAATCGCCTTGATGCGGTCGAGGGTCAGCGTCAAAGGATGCAGATGACCGCGCCACTTATGGCGGCCCGGCAACGTCACGTCGAGCTTCTCGTTCGCAAGTTTTTCCTCCATGTCGCGGATGCGGAGCTCGTCTTTCTTCTTTTCCAACAACGCCTCAATTTGCCCGCGCGCCTCGTTTACAATCTGCCCGATGCGGGGCCGTTCTTCCTGCGCCAATTCCTTCAGTCCGCGCAAAAGCGTCGTGAACTCGCCCTTCTTCCCCAAAAATTCCACGCGGACGTCGTTCAACGCAGCCATCGTATCCGCATGCTGTTGAATCTTCTCCGCCGCCAGCCGTTTCAGTTGTGCGATCTTTTCCTCCATAACTGCCTCCTAAACGGAAACCATGTTTCCGAAATGATTGTCAAAATTTCACATATCGTCTTATTTTATTACGAACCAGGAAAAAACGCAAATCGCAAAAAGAGTGGAGTACGAAGATAATCCCTTATCTCCGCACTCCACTTTTTTCTGTTCTCTCCACGATACGCCGCAAAAAATCGTCTTCTTTTTTCATTCATCCTGCACGCGCCGCCAATGCGCTGCACCGGAATTTCTTTTCAGCGTCTTTTCAGGTTATGTTCGGTTGTTTCACGTGAAACATTTGGAAATGATTTCCGATTGTTTCACGTGAAACAATTTCGTTAAAACTTTATTGTCTCACTTCAACCGCGCCAGCGCCCGATGCGCGATATCTTTCCGATAATGCGCGCCGTCGAATGAAATTTTCTCGACGCCCGCGTAAGCTTTTTTCACCGCTTCCTGAATATCCTTCGCGACGCCGACGACGTTCAGCACGCGCCCGCCCGACGTAACGAGCGAACCGTCCTTTTCCGCCGTGCCCGCATGAAATACCAACGCGCCTGTCGCCTCGGCGTCGGCGATGCCCGTTATTTTCTTTCCCTTCTCATAGTCGCCCGGATAGCCGCCCGAAGCCATAACCACGGAAACCGCCGCCTCGTCCGACCACTCGACCTTCGTTTCCGCCAGTTTTCCGTCCACGCATGCCAGCATGACTTCGACAAGATCGCTCTTCAAAAGCGGCAGCACCACCTGCGTCTCCGGGTCGCCAAACCGCGCGTTGAACTCGACCACCTTCGGCCCCTTCGCGGTAATCATCAGCC
>JAEERZ010000049.1 GCA_016286075.1 Selenomonadaceae bacterium | reverse complement strand
TTCCATTTTGTCCGGCTGTCCGTAAGCTTCGACAATCGAGCTTTCCGGCGAGCTGATGCCGATCCCGGCGGGCGTCGTAACGCCGCTGCCCGGCCGATTGATTTTCAGTTCCTCGATCAGGTTGCGGTTGAAGTCGTCCAGATCCGCTTTGACGCCGTTCTGGAAATACGCGTCGTCCCCGCGATACGTTGCCTGGCCGTAAACGGCAACCGCCTCGTCGACGCTCATGCCCGGAGCGACGCCGCCCAGCGCAATCTCCGCGCTGGGAATCGACGCGAACGCCGTCGCGCTCGTCATCACCATAAGTCCCGCCAGGTAAGCCGTAATCTTTTTCTTCATGAAAAACCCTCCTCATAATAAATATTTTATCAGCATTGGTTTGTGATTATGCGGCATCTTTCTGTTGGTGGGCAGTCGCCCATTTTTCTATTTGCGGCTGGAGTAGACGGACGACCTTTTTCCTCGAAAGGTTCTTTTCCAGAAGGATCTTGTTTCCGTCCGTCTTGGGAAAAGCCGCCGCGGCGCATTCCACAGCGCCGTCGCCGTAACAGGATATTGTTGCCTTGTAGGATTCAAGGTCGTGGATTTTCAGGAAAAGCATATCCATGTTTTGCGTTTCAAAATTTTTCAGCACCCAATCTCCGAGCCGTTTCTCCAAATCCTGGCGCTTTTCCGGCGTCAACGCGACGACGGTGGCGCAGCCGTAAGAAATACCGTTGATCGTGAATTCCTTGTAATCGGAATAGAAAATGTCCTTTTCCGACATATTCCTATAAGCGGCAAATTCTTCTTCCATGGCAAGGAAATATGCATTCCTGTCTTTGATGCCCGCTTTTTTCACAAGATCGGATACCGCTTGCCGATCCAGATCCGTGGCGGTGTTGCTTTGCAGATTGTCGGTATCGGACAGGATGGCGGAAAGCATCATGCCGGCCATGGGCTTTTCGATCGGAACATTGGCTTCAAGATATTCCAGCCACACGATGGTGGAAGCGCAGCCTATGGGCAGATTGCGGTAATATGCGGGAGAAGCGGTCGTCACGTCGCCGATGAGATTATGATGGTCGATGACCTCCAATATATTGGCCTTGTCCATGCCGGGGGCGGCCTGGGCGAAGCTGTTATGATCTATCAGGATGATGTTCTTGCCGGCGGCGTTCTCCAGCAGCGACGGTTCTTTCAGGCCGAAATATTTTAAGGCGTAGGCGGTTTCCGCGTTTACCGGAGAGGCAATCCTGGGCTCGGCGTTTATGCCCAATTTCCGTTTCAGGTTCGCATAAGCGATCACCGTGCATACGCTGTCGGAGTCGGGCGGCTTATGACCGATGACATAGACCGGGCCGTTGCCGTAGTCTATTCCCTGCATATACGCGGGATATTTGATATCGTGCTTGCGGCCGGCGTCTGCAACCGAGGTGTAAGAAACAAGAAGAGCGACAAGAAACATTGCGCAGGCCATCAACAGGGAAGTGTTCTTCTTTTGCATGGATATTTCCTCCGTTATTGCTTGAGAATCTTCTATTATGTTAGCCTTTTATTGTGTTTTCCACAAGATATTTGAAGAAGTTGTATATTTTATAATCTATTCTACTTCCAAGACTGTTTTTCCTTCTTTTCCGATTTTTTTTTGTAGTCTTTTGGGAAACCATCTCCCGATAGTAAATTTTATAATTTCTCTTCTTTGTCGCGTTCTTTTTGGAGGTGTTAAAAGATTCTTGGAAGCGTCGGCAAAGCGCCGACCGGGTGCTATTTCCGCGCCTTGCGGCGCTCCAACCGAGCCGCCCAGCGTCTCGGCCTTCGGTAACGCCCCCTCGCTCACCTCCTTCGGGCTTTCGCCCTCCGTCGGGGCGACGTGGCTCCACATACTCGACGCGCCGTTCCGACTCCACGCGGCGGCACGCCTCGGCCCGCGTTGCTTTCGCCGAGACTGTGCAGCAGCGTTCCGTCTGCACTCTGCGGCGAGAGTGTTCCCACCACCTGCTCGACGGCGTTTCGCTGGGCCGCGCGCAACGCGCCGTCACGGTCCGGCCCCGTTCCTTCCGCCGTCACGACTTTCGCCGTCGCGGGCTGTGACGCCAAAAGCAGGAACATCGCAGCAAGGATCCATTTTTTCATAAGGTTTCCCTCCGCTGTTTTTCTATCTATAACATATTATGTCGTTTTTAGCTGCCGCATACTTTAGACGAAAATAAAAATTGGATTAAAAAATGACAAACGCGGCGCGGTATTGTATAGTAAGACTGTGAATCAAAGAGAAGGAGCATCACGATGAAATACGGAGAGTTTATGGCGGCGCTGCGGAAGGGAATTCCCCACGCGATGCTGTTGGCGGGGGAGGAGCCGTATTATATCGAAAAGGCGGAGACGGCGATCCTTGGCGCGCTGCTGCCGGACGAGGCGGAACGGACGGCAGCGGTTCAATATTTGGAGCGCGATCCTGCGCTTCACGAACTGGCGGACCTGTTGGCGACGCTGCCGTTCCTGTCGGAAAAAGCGGTGTTCGTGCTCCGCGGCACGGAACTGTTTCGCGAGAAAAAAAGCGCCGGGGAAGACGCGGAAAAGGGAAAGGCGAAAGACAAAGGATTGGAGCGGCTGTTGGCGGCGATTGCCGATATGCCGGAGACGAACTATGTAATCTTTGAAAGCAAGGCAAAGGCGGACAAGCGGAAAAAGCTCACCAAGGCGATGGAAAAGGTCGGCGCGGTATTGGACGCCGAGCCGGAGAAGCCATGGACGATTGAGCCGTGGATTCGCGGCAAGCTTGCGGAGATGGGGCGGTCCTTCGATCGGGAGGCGGCGGCGTATTTCATGAACGCGGTTTCCATGATGAAGACGATTTCCCTTTCTTTTCTAGACCGCGAACTATCCAAGTTGGCGCTGTATACCGACGCGCCGCGATTCAGCTGCGCAGACTTGGAACGGGCGTTTTCGTCGGTGCCGGAGGTTTCAGGCTTCGCGCTTCACGACGCGATCAGCGAAAGGAACGTGAAGCGCGCGATGTCCGTTTTGGAGCGGGAGATCGGCGACGGCGCGTATTTGCCGATGATTATCGCAGGGCTTACGCGCCATGTGCGCCAGCTGTGGCAGGCGAAACGTCTGGAGGCGCGGGGCGTACGCGGCAAGGCCTTGGGGCAGCCCCTGGGACTGAATCCGTTTATCGCGGAAAAATTGGGGCGTGCGGCGCAGGGCTTCGACGAAGGGACGCTCAAAGCGGCTTTCCTCGAACTCGCCGACGCCGATTATTTGCTGAAAACCGGCCAGGCGGGGCCGGAGCTTTTGGAACACGCGGTAATCTCGCTCTGTGGAGGAGGCGCGGCGCCTGTGAAACGGTAGCGGGCGCGTTTCGCCCTGCCTTTTTTCATAAATATCGTTGATAATAGAAATATATAGTAAAGAGAAGGAGGTTTTACTATGCGGGTGCTTTTGGCGGAGGACGACGCGCGGCTTGGCAAGCTGACGAAATACATGATGGAGCAGAACGGCATACAGGTGGAATGGGTGAAGCGCGGCGACGAGATCGTGGAATACGCGAATTACGACGACTACGACGTGCTGGTGCTGGACTGGATGATGCCGGGGGAGAGCGGCGTGGACGCCTGCAAACGCCTCCGGGAGAACGGCTACGAAAAGGCGATCCTGATTTTGACCGCCCGGGATGACGTGACGGACCGGGTGACGGGACTCGACGCGGGGGCCGACGACTACCTCGTGAAGCCCTTCGAGTTCGCGGAGCTTTTGGCTCGCCTTCGGGCGCTGGGACGGCGCAGCAGCCAAAAGATACAGCAGGACGTGGTGAAGGTGGGCGACTTCACGCTGAACCGCACCGCGAAGGTCTTGAAGAAAAAGGATCAGGTCATTCAGCTCTCCCCGCGGGAGTTCCAGATTTTCGACCTTTTGGCGCAGAATCTTGGCATCGTGGTGCCGCGGGAAATCATTCTCGACCGTATATGGGGGCTGGAGTCCGAAGTCAGCTCCAACAATATTGATTCCTATGTGAAGCTGATCCGCAAGAAGCTGGATCTCGGCGACGGGAAGACGATGATTCATACGATTCGCGGCGTCGGATACAAACTGGAAGCGGAGTGATCGCTCGCCATGAACGTATTTCAGCAAAGCCGCCGTCAGCTCACGCTGTATTATTCGCTGATCATGGCGGTGTTCCTGATTGTGCTGATTGTCGTCGTGCATCAGAGCATGGAATGGTCGATGAAGTCCGAGCAGGCCCGGGAACTGGTCGGGACGGCGGAATATATCGCGGGCGGCCAGGAACATCTTATGCAGCATCCGGAGCTGGCGGAAGAGATGGAAGATTGGCGCACGAGCAGCGACCGCCTGTTTTTCTATGTGTTCGACATGGACGGCGAGCCAATCAATTTTTCCCGCGCTTCCGAGCAGCTCGAACCTTTCGTGATAGACCTCATCAGCCGTTGGGACATGGAGGCGGGCGAGGTCGCTGTGAAGACCGACCGGGGAAAGCGGCGCCATGTGCGCGTGATGATGATTGCCCAGCCGATGATGGAGGACGGCGAGCAGATTGCCACCGTTTACGTCGGCAAGGACGTTACCGCGATGTATAACGGCCTTGAAAAGGCGACGTATTCCTTGGCCGGGTTGGCGGTACTGGCGCTGGCGGTGGCGGCGGGCGTCGGGCATTTCCTGGCGGGAAAAGCCATCGTGCCGCTGATCGAGGCTTATGAAAAACAGCGGCAGTTCGCTGCGGACGCTTCCCATGAATTGCGGACGCCGCTGTCCGTCGTCATGGCGTCGGCGGATCTTTTGGAGGGCGACCCGTCCATCAAGTCCCCGTTTTTGAAACAGGTCATCGGCGACGTGCGGGACGAAGTCAAGAAAATGACGAAGCTCGTCAGCGACTTGCTGTTCGTTGCGCGAAGCGACAACCAGGCTTTGCGATTGAAGCTGTCGAAAGTCGACCTTGCCGCCGACGCCGACCAGACCATCCGGCTTATGCAGCCCTTGGCGGACAAGAAGAAAATCACACTCCTTCGGGAGGGTGAGGCGTCGCTCGTTGCGAAGCTGGACGAGCAGAAGATGAAGCAGCTCCTGCTGATTCTCGTGGACAACGCGGTCAAATATACGCCGGAGGGCGGGAAAGTCACCGTGCGCGTCATGTCCCCCGCGGCGAAAAAAATCCGCGTTGAAGTGGAGGACACGGGCATCGGCATTTCCGAAGCGGATATGGAGCGCATCTTCGACCGATTCTTCCGCGTGGACAAGGCGCGTTCCCGCGAGATGGGAGGCAACGGCCTCGGCCTCGCCATTGCGCAGGAGATCGTGAATCTCCACGGGGGGACGATCAACGTGGAAAGCAAGGTCGGGGAAGGGACGAAATTTATTGTGGCGCTGAAGGGGTAAAAGTGAAAAGCTCGCACCGTTTGCAAAAAAAGGCAGACGGCACGGGCTTTTTCTTATGGTCGGATTTTTGAAGTAGGAAAATAGGAAAGTAGGAAAGTTGGATTTTCCTACTTTCCTACTCCAGAAATTTGGCAACCGATTGCATTGATAAAAAATCATTGCCCGAAAATGGCAAGTAGTATAGAATAAAAAATCAACGGGCAATATGAATAGACAGAGGGAAAGCAATATGACGAAACACGTTGTTTTGATCGGGTTCATGGGGACGGGCAAGACGAGCTGCGGGCGTACGCTGGCGACCCGGCTCGGCTGCGGGCTGGTCGATTTGGACAAATATATCGAGACGAAGGAAGGAAGAAGCATTCCGGAAATCTTTGCGGCGGAGGGCGAGCCCTATTTCCGGGAAAAGGAACGGGAAGCGGTCCGGGAGGTCGTGCAAAGGAAATGCGCGGTGATCGCTACGGGCGGCGGCACGGTGAAGGACGAGGAGAATCTCCGGATTTTAAAAGAACGAGGCGTTCTGGTCTGCCTGACCGCCGACGTGGAGACGATTCTCCAGCGGACGGAGCGACGGGGAGAGCGGCCTATGCTCGACAAGAGCGAGGATCGGCGCAAGGCGGTGGAAGAGCTTTTGGAGAGCCGTCGGGGTATCTACTCCAACGCTGATTTCACCGTCGATACGAGCCGGAGGTCGCCGATGCAGGTGGCGGACGAGATCGTTGATTTTTTGCGGGTAGGAGGCTTTATTCGTGCGTAAAGTGAGAGTCGATCTGCCGGAGAACGGCTACGACATTTTCATTGGAACGGGGCTGGAAGCGGAGGTCGCTTCCTTTTTTGCGGGCGCCGGTTTTTCGACCCGCGTCTTGGTGCTTTCCGATACGAACGTGGGAAAAGTCTATGCGGATAAAGTCGCGGAAGTCCTCCGTCAGGCGGGGAAACAGCCGTCTGTTCATTTCGTGCCGGCGGGGGAACGATCTAAGTCTTTGGAGGAAGCGGAACATATTTATACGAAGGCTATCGAGACGGGGCTTGACCGGAAATCGGCGATCGTCGCGCTGGGCGGCGGCGTGGTCGGGGACTTGGCGGGATTCATTGCTGCGACGTATATGCGCGGCGTTCCTTTCGTGCAGATTCCGACGAGCCTTCTGGCGCAGGTGGATTCCAGCGTCGGCGGGAAGGTGGCGGTCAACCATCGACTCGGCAAGAATCTGATCGGCGCGTTCTATCAGCCGAAGCGGGTTTTCATCGACTTACGCTGCCTTTCGACGCTGCCGAAGCGGGAGCTTTTTACGGGGCTCGGCGAGATTGTCAAATACGGCGTGATTTATGACGAGGCCTTTTTCTCGTATTTGGAGGAGCATGCCGAGGAGGTGCTGGCGCTTCAACCGGAGGCGACGGAGCATCTCGTCGTCCGCTCCTGCGAGATCAAGGCGGAAGTGGTGACGCAGGACGAGAAGGAGACGGGGCTCCGCGCGATTCTCAATTTCGGTCATACGATGGGACATGCCATCGAGAAGGAAACGCGCTATGTGCGGTACAATCACGGCGAGGCCGTGGCGGTGGGCATGATGGGCGCGGCGTATTTGAGCCGCGAGATGGGCATGATTGGAAATGAAGAAGTGACGCGGCTGCGCGCGTTGCTGGGGAGATTCTCGCTGCCGACGCAAGCGGAGGGATGTACCGAGGACGGCATGATGGCGGCGGTTTTCCATGACAAGAAGACTGTGGACGGCAAAGTGAAATGGGTTTTGATGGAAGGAATCGGGCGCGTCAAGGCGGTTTCGGACGTACCGGAGGACGTTGTCAGAAAGTGTATGAGAATGATCATTTCAGATTGACCCTGCCGGTTCTTTTCCCGTCATGCTGTGTCAGATGGCGCTCGACGTAGTGCCTTACTACGACTTCGCGCCACCTTTCTTGCCTGACGGGAAAATTCCTCGGCAGGGTCACAGCTTGATTTATTCATTATGTTCTTGGAGGAATGTATGCGGATTCTATTGACGAATGACGACGGCGTCGGCGCGGCGGGAATTGCGGCGCTGGCCGCGGCGCTCTCGGCAGAGCACGAGGTGGTGGTGGCGGCGCCCGCGGTGGAGCAAAGCGGCATGGCCCACGCCATGACTGTGCATCGGGATATCGAAGTGCGCGCCGTTCAGGATTTCGGGGCGGAAGGTGTCGAAGCGTGGAGCATCGACGGCACGCCGACGGATTGTATAAAGGTTTATTTAGAAGCGATGGCGGCGCGGGAAAAGTGGCCGGAGCTGGTGATTTCCGGCGTCAACAAAGGCGCGAACCTCGGTACGGACGTGTTGTATTCCGGCACGGTGGGCGGCGCGCTGGAGGGGTATATGCATGGGATTTCGTCTGTCGCCCTTTCGCTGGACGTCCATTCGTCGCTGAGCTTTGACGAGACGGCGAAGATTTTCGCGGCTCGGCTCCCTTGGATTTGCGAACAGGGCGGGGAGTACTTCCTGTTCAATGTGAATTTTCCGAAGCGTCTGCGGCAGAATCCGCCGGAGTTTGTCTGGGCATCCCTTGGTCATCGCGATTACAAAAACGCTTTTGAGCGGATTGAGCGGGACGGGAATCTCTATTATCATATCGGCGGGGAGCCGTACGATTGGGACTGCGCCGACCATTCGGACATCCGCCTTGCGGGAGAGGGATTCGTCACCCTGACCCCGCTGACGGCGGATATGACGGATATTCCGGCGCTCCGGGAGCGGGGGATTGCCTCGCGTTTTTCGGGAAAACTTGCTGAACCGCAGTTTTTCTTATATAATAATAAAATATGAGTGTTTGGAAACAGTACAAGAGGAGGAAAAGTAATGAAATCTATTGTTCGAGATATGAAGCTGGCGCCCTCGGGGCACGACAAGATTGCATGGGTCAAGAATTTCATGCCGGTATTGAACAAGATTGAGGAAGAATATTCAAAGACGAAGCCTTTCAAGGGCTGCCGCATGGTGCTGACGATTCATTTGGAGGCGAAGACCGCCTATCTTGCCGAGGTGCTGAAAAATGCCGGGGCGGAGGTCACGGTGACGGGCAGCAATCCGCTCTCCACGCAGGACGACGTGGCGGCGGCGCTGGTGGAAGACGGCGTGAACGTCTTCGCGACCCACGCCTGCACAGACGAGGAATACGACGGCTTTCTGGAAAAGGCGCTCGTCGAGACGAAGCCGAACATCATCGTGGACGACGGCGGCGACCTTGTGGCGATGCTCCACACGAAGCACCGGGAACTTTTGGACGGGCTTCTCGGCGGCTCGGAGGAGACGACGACGGGGGTTTTGCGTCTTCACTCGTTAGAGGCGAAAGGGAAGCTGGATTTCCCGATGATTGCGGCCAACGATGCTTACTGCAAGTATCTTTTCGACAACCGCTACGGCACGGGCCAATCCACTTGGGAAGGTATTATGCGGGCGACGAATCTGATCGTCGCGGGCAAGAACGTGGTCATCGCGGGCTACGGCTGGTGCGGCAAGGGCGGCGCGATGCGCGCGAAGGGCATGGGCGCCAACGTCATCATCACCGAGGTGGACCCGATCAAGGCGATCGAGGCGGTATTTGACGGTTTTCGCGTGATGCCGATGGACGAGGCTGCGAAGATCGGCGACGTGTTCCTGACGCTGACCGGGGATAAGGACGTGGTGCGCGGCCGTCATTACGAGGTCATGAAGAACGGCGCGCTTTTGGCGAACGCCGGCCATTTCGACGTGGAAATCAACATTCCGGAATTGGAGGCCGCTTCCGTTTCGCATCGGACGGTCAAGCCCAATATCGAGGAGTATGTGCAGAAGGACGGGCGCAAGATTTATCTTCTCGCGGAAGGGCGGCTCGTCAACTTGGCGGCAGGCGACGGCCATCCGGCGGAAGTCATGGACCTTTCCTTCGCGGTGCAGTTCTTCTCGGCGCTCCACTTGCTGAACCATCATAAGGAAATGGAGAATAAGGTTTACCTGATGCCGAACGAGATCAACGACAGGATTGCGCGCATGAAGCTTGCATCCATGGGCATCGAGATCGACGAATTGACGCAGGAACAGAAGGAGTATATCGGGCTGGCGTAACGCCCATGCCGGTTCTTTTTCTGCCATGTCACGCTATCTTCCTTGCCTGGCGAAAAAAACCTCGGCATGGGTATGGCATGGTTTATATGTGTTTCCTGAAAGGAGAGCGACGATATGAAAACTTTGATCAAAGGCGCCTCGGTGCTGTTGCCCGACGGCAGCGTGAAGGAAACGGATATTGCGATTGACGGCGCGAAGATCGCGAAAGTCGGCGACGCGAAAGATTTTGCCGCCGATACCGTCGTTGACGGCAAAGGAAAATTCGCCGTGCCGGGCTTTGTCAACGCCCACACCCACGCGTCCATGACGCTGCTCCGCAGCTACGCAGACGATATGAATCTGATGGACTGGCTGCAAAACAAGATCTGGCCCATCGAGGCGAAGATGAAGAAGGACGACATCTATTGGGGCGCGATGCTGGCGGCGGTGGAAATGATCCGCACCGGCACCACGACCTTTGCCGATATGTACGGCGATATGGAAAAGGTGGCCGAGGTCGCGATTGATTCCGGCCTTCGCGGCGTGCTGTCGCGGGGAATCATCGGCGTTGCGCCGAACGGCGAGGCGGCTTTGGAGGAGAACAAGAAGCTGTTCGACGATTATCACGGCGCAGGCGACGGCCGCGTCACGGTGATGTTCGGCCCCCACGCGCCCTACACCTGCCCGCCTGACTTCCTGCGGCGCGTTGCGGGAATCGCGAAGGAGCGCAAAGCGGAAGTGCATATTCACCTTGCCGAGACGAAGGGCGAGGTCGAGAACTGTCTGAAAGACTACGGCAAGACGCCGATCGCACTGATGGAGGAAACGGGCATTCTCGACTGCGGCGTGCTCGGTGCCCATTGCGTGCATCTGACGGACGACGATATCGCGTTGATGAAGAAATACAATCTGCGCGTCGCGCATAACCCCGGCAGCAATATGAAGCTGGCCAGCGGCATCAGCCCCGTGCCGAAACTGCTGAAAGCCGGCGTCTGCGTCGGACTCGGCACCGACGGCACGTCCAGCAACAACAATCTTGACATGTTGGAGGAAATTCGCCTCGCGGCGCTGCTGCACAAGGTGGATACTCTCGATCCGTTGGCGGTGCCCGCGCTGGAAGCGGTGCGCATGGGCACGGAATACGGCGCGAAGGCCGTGGGACTCAAGAATCTCGGCAAGATCGAGGCGGGCTGTTTTGCCGATATCGTGTTGTTTGACATGAGCGGCGCGGCTTGGACGCCGAAGTTCGATCTCGTTTCGCTTTTGGTTTACGCGGCCAGCAGCGCCGACGTGGACACGGTGATGGTCGCGGGCAAACTGTTGATGGAGAAGAAGCGGCTGCTGACGCTGGACGAGGAGCGGGTGCTCTTC
>JAEERZ010000048.1 GCA_016286075.1 Selenomonadaceae bacterium | reverse complement strand
AAGTTCGGGAATCCTGTAGATGTTCGAGAGGGCTGAAAGCACCTCAGATCACCTCTACTTCCCCACCTGCCGCTTTAATCTTATTCTCCGCCGTTTTCGTAAAGCCGTTGGCTTTCACCGTCAACTTCTTCGTCAATTCTCCATTGCCGAGAATGCGGACGCCGTCGCAGACATTCTTCAAAATCCCTTCCTCAATCAGAGCGACCGGATCAACCACCGCGCCGTCGTCAAAACGATTCAGAGAGGAAACGTTGACCTCGGCGTACTCCTTCGCGAAGATATTCTTAAATCCGCGCTTCGGAAGCCGACGATACAGAGGCATCTGCCCGCCTTCAAAGCCGGTACGGACGCCGCCGCCGGAGCGGGAATTCTGTCCTTTCTGTCCGCGGCCGGCCGTCTTGCCAAGGCCGCTTCCAAGGCCGCGTCCCCTGCGGGTACGCGTCTTTCTCGAGCCCGGCGCAGGGCTCAGTTCATGTAATTTCATCAATTGTACCTCCTGCTCCTCACTCGTCAACCTCTTCGACCGTCACCAAGTGCCTGACCTTGTGAAGCTGTCCACGGATAGCCTCATTGTCCGGCAGGACGGAAGAAGAATTCATTTTACCCAAGCCCAAGGACTGCACGGTCTTCCTCTGTGTCTGAGGCCGTCCGATAACGCTGCGGGTAAGGGTAACTTTCAGTTTTGCCATTGAAATTTCCTCCTTAACCCAAAAGTTCCTTGACGGACTTGCCGCGAAGCGCGGCGACTTCATCGGCCCGCTTCAGCTGGCTGAGGCCTGTCAGCGTCGCCCGAACCATGTTGTTCGGATTGGACGAGCCAAGTGATTTCGTCAAAATATCACGGATGCCAGCCAATTCAAGCACCGCACGCGCCGGGCCACCGGCGATAACGCCGGTACCTTTGGCAGCCGGCTTCAAAAGCACACGGCCTGCGCCGAAAATACCGATAATCTCATGAGGAATCGTGTGGTCGCGAAGCGCGACTTCGATCAGATGCTTCTTCGCATCCTCTACGCCTTTGCGAATCGCCTCGGGAACCTCGCCTGCCTTGCCAAGGCCGACGCCGACTTTGCCTTTTTCATTACCAACAACGACCAGAGCGCTGAAGGAAAAACGACGTCCGCCCTTGACGACTTTCGCAACACGGTTTATATATACAACCTTCTCCTGGAATTCCGGAGTTTCGTTGTCCATCCTAGCCATTCATTTACCTCCTTTGCAAGATCAGAATTTCAGACCCGCTTCACGGGCAGCCTCAGCGAGGGCAGCGACACGGCCGTGATAAATATATCCGCCGCGGTCGAACACGACATTCTCGATTCCCTTGCCCAGCGCTTTCTTTGCGACGGCCGTTCCTACCGCTTTCGCGGCTTCTACATTTCCGCCGTAACCGTTGAAATCCTTGTCCTTGGAGCTTGCGGCTACCAAGGTAACGCCATGCACATCATCGATGACCTGAGCATAGATGTTGCTCAGACTGCGAAACACATTCAGGCGCGGGCATTCCGGCGTTCCCGAGATGCGATTGCGCACGCGGAGATGGCGCTTCTTGCGAAGCTTATTCTTATCTGCCTTATGCAGCATACGAAATACTCCTTTCTATCATAAATCGCGATTATTTCTTACCCTTTGCGCCAGCCTTGCCGACCTTGCGGCGGATATGCTCGCCCTCGTACTTGATACCTTTGCCCTTATAAGGCTCCGGCGCACGCAGGGAGCGAATCTTCGCGGCCATCGCACCGACTTCTTCTTTGCTCGCGCCCGTAACGACAATCTTGTTCGCCGCAGGAGCGTCCAGCGTAATGCCTTTCGGCGGCTCAACGATAACCGGATGAGAGAAGCCCAGCGACAAATTCAGGTTGTTGCCCTGCTTGACCGCCCTATAACCGACGCCGTTAATCTCAAGGTTCTTCGTGAACCCGGTCGTGACGCCAATCACCATATTATTGATCAGCGTGCGCGTGAGACCGTGCAGCGACTTATGTTTCTTTTCCTCCGAAGGACGTTCCACTTTGACCTGTCCGTCTTCCATCGTGACCTTCATATCTTTGTGGAGCGTACGGCTCAGCTCGCCCTTCGGCCCTTTGACCGTAACTTTATTGTCATCGCCGATCGTCACGTTGACGTTCGACGGAATCACAATCGGTGTGTTACCAATTCGAGACATCTGTACACCTCCCAGTTCTTCCTTTTATTACCAAACGTAAGCGATTACCTCGCCGCCAAGGCCTATCTTACGAGCCTGTTTGTCGCTCATGATACCCTTGGACGTAGAGATAATGGCGATTCCAAGGCCTCCCAGCACCTTCGGGAGTTCCGCATGCTTCGCATACATACGAAGCCCCGGCTTCGAAATGCGCTTGATGCCGGAAATCACCTTTTCACGCTGCGGACCGTATTTGAGCGTCAGCGTCAGGACGCCCTGCTTGTTGTTCTCGGTAAAGGTGAAATCCTTGATGAAGCCTTCCTCTTTCAGGACGGAAGCAATCGCCTTCTTGATTTTGGAACCGGGAATTTCTACTTTATCGTGTAAAACCGAGTTTGCATTGCGCAAACGCGTAAGCATATCTGCAATAGGATCAGTCATTGTCATAAATCGATATCCTCCTTTCTTTCGAGTTCAATGTTACCAGCTTGCTTTTGTCACTCCAGGAATCGCGCCGGCATAGCTCTGCTCACGGAAGCAGATGCGGCACATTTCAAACTTACGGATATAACCGTGCGGACGGCCGCAAATCTTGCATCTGTTGTATTTACGGACCTTGAATTTCGGCTCACGGCTCCACTTTTCAATCATAGCCTTTTTGGCCACAATCAGATACCTCCTTCGTACCCAGATAACACGTTCCAGTTTCGGAACGTCTTTTCACACTTCCCTACGACGAATCAGGCGCCGAACGGCATTCCCATCAACTGCAGCAGCTCGCGGGCTTCTTCGTCTGTTTTGGCCGTCGTCACGATGACAACGTTCATTCCACGAATCTTGTCGATTTTATCGTAATCGATTTCCGGGAAAATCAGCTGCTCCTTGAGGCCGACCGAGTAATTACCGCGACCGTCGAAAGCTTTCGGGCTGACGCCGTGGAAATCGCGAACACGCGGAAGCGCGACGTTCATGAACTTATCCAGGAACTGGTACATACGCGAACCGCGAAGCGTAACCTTCGCGCCGATTGCCATTCCCTCACGGATTTTCCATGTAGCGATGGACTTTTTCGCCCGAGTCACAATCGGCTTCTGTCCAGAAATAATCGTGAGATCGCTGACAGCCGCCTCAAGTGCCTTCGGATTGCCGACTGCCTCGCCGACGCCCATATTGATGATGACTTTTTCCAGCTTCGGAAGCTGCATAACGTTTGTATAACCGAACTTCTTCGTCAATTCGGGAACGACTTCCTTCGTGTACTTTTCCTTCAATCTATCCACTTATGCTCCTCCTTTCCCTAATTATTTCGCCTCGTCGATCAGCTCGCCGCACTTCTTGCAGGCGCGAACGAACTTGTCGCCCACGAGCTTCTTGCCCGTACGCGTCGGCTTCTTGCAAGCCGGGCAGACCACCATAACCTTCGAAGCGTTGAGCGGGGCTTCCTTCGTCAGAATGCCGCCCTGCGGAGCCTTCTGGCTCGGCTTCGTGTGGCGCTTGACCTTGTTAATCCCCTCGACGATGACCTTGCCTTTCTTCGGCATCGCCTCGATGATCTTTCCCTGCTGCCCCTTATCCTTGCCGGACAATACGACGACCGTATCGCCCTTCTTGACATGCAAATGATTGTTCAGCGACAAAATAGCACCTCCTCGCTCTTAAAGCACTTCCGGCGCCAACGAAACGATCTTCATGAAATCCTTCTCGCGGAGCTCACGGGCCACCGGACCAAAAATACGCGTGCCGCGCGGCGTATTATCATCTTTAATGATAACGGCCGCATTTTCATCAAAACGGATGTAGGAGCCGTCCGGACGGCGCAGTCCTTTTACACTGCGAACGACGACAGCCTTGACGACCTCGCCTTTCTTGACCATCCCGCCGGGCGCAGCCGACTTGACCGCAGCGACGATAATATCACCGATATTCGCGTACTTACGGTACGAGCCGCCCATAACACGGATGCACATAATTTCTTTTGCGCCGGTGTTATCTCCGACATTCAGCATGGTTTGCTGCTGAATCATGTTTCTGCCTCCTTCTTGGATATCGCAAAACGGCTTATTTCGCGCGCTCTACGATCTTTACGATTCTCCAACGCTTGTCTTTGGAGAGCGGGCGCGTCTCCATTATTTGGACGACGTCGCCGACATGGGCGTCGTTATTTTCATCGTGCGCCTTGAAGCGCGCGGTTTTCTTGACTGCCTTTTTATAAAGCGCGTGGCGCTCGATGTCCTCGACGGCGACGACGACCGTCTTCTCCATCTTGTCGCTGACGACTTTACCGACGCGCGTCTTACGAGTATTTCTTTCCTCGCTCATCTTAGAAAGCCTCCTTCCCTATCTGTCCGACCTGAATCAGGCCTTGAGTTCCTGCTCGCGCTGGATCGTCTTGATGCGTGCGATGGATTTCTTTACCTCGCGAATCCGCATCGGGTTTTCAAGCTGACCCGTAGCATGCTGGAACCGAAGATTAAACAGCTCTTCTTTCAGGGAAGCAACTTTTTGGTTAAGCTCGCCGGCGCTCATATCACGTATCTCTTTAACCTTCATTTACTTCACCGCCCTCTTGCTGCTCTTCCCCACGCTTGACGAATTTCGTCTTGATGGGGAGCTTATGGCCGGCAAGACGCATGGCTTCTTTCGCCACCTCTTCGGTGATTCCGTCCATCTCGAACAGAATGCGTCCCGGCTTGACGACGGCCACCCAGTATTCCGGCGACCCCTTGCCGCTACCCATACGCGTCTCGGCAGGCTTCGCCGTAACCGGCTTATCCGGAAAAATCTTGATCCATACTTGACCGCCGCGCTTGATGTAGCGCGTCATAGCAATACGCGCCGCCTCAATCTGCCGGTTCGTGACCCAAGCCGGCTCCAACGCCATCAGGCCGAACTGGCCATGCGCCACCGTATTGCCGCGATGTGCGCGGCCTTTCATGCGACCGCGGAACTGCTTGCGGTATTTTACTCTTTTCGGCAATAACATTTTATGCCTCGCTCCTTTCAGCCTGAGCAGCCGGAACGGCCTGCTTCTTCTCTGGAAGGACTTCGCCCTTGAAAATCCAAACCTTTACGCCGATACGGCCGTAAGTCGTGGCGGCTTCCGCCGTTCCATAATCGATATCGGCGCGAAGCGTATGAAGAGGAATGCTCCCCTCGCGATAAGACTCGGTCCGTGCGATTTCCGCGCCGCCAAGGCGACCGCTTACCATGATCTTTACGCCCTTCGCGCCCGCGCGCATCGTACGACCCACGCAGGACTTCATCGCGCGACGGAACGCAATACGACGTTCCAGCTGACTCGCGACATTCTCCGCAACGAGCTTCGAAGACAGGTCCGGAGACTTGACCTCCGCGATATCGATATCGACGCGTTTCTTCGTCAGTTTCTTCAATTCACCCTTAATCTTCTCAATCCCGGACCCCTGCCGGCCGATAACCATGCCCGGCTTCGCCGTGTGGATCGTAAGGCGGAGACGATTCTTCAGGCGCTCTGTCTCAACTCTCGCAATGCCCGCATCTTTCAGGCTCTTCATCAGTTCCGTGCGGATGCGGATATCTTCATGCAAATTCTCTGCATAATCCTTGCCGGCAAACCACTTAGCATCCCAAGTCTTTACAATGCCCAAGCGCATACCATGCGGATTAACTTTCTGACCCAATACGTTTCCCCTCCTTCTTACCGTTCTGCAACGACGACCGTGACATGCGACGTCCGCTTGAAGATGCTGAACGCCTGCCCACGGGAACGCGGATGAATCCGTTTCAGCGTCGGTCCCTGATCTACATAAGCCGACGAGATATAGAGCTTGTCCACATTCATGTCAAAATTATTTTCCGCATTCGCGACCGCCGATTTCAACACTTTTTCTATGACGTCCGCACCGACCTTCGGCGTAAACTTCAGGATTGCGAACGCGTCAGCCACATTTTTTCCGCGAATCAGGTTCATCACGACGCGAACCTTGCGCGGAGCAATGCGAACATACTTTGCTACTGCTTTTGCTTCCATGAAGGCTTCTCCTTTCCTGGATTATTTCAGATCTGTCTTTTTCTCCGAGCCGGCATGGCCTTTGTAAGTACGCGTCGGCGCAAATTCGCCGAGCTTATGGCCGACCATGTCCTCAGTGATATAAACAGGAACGTGCTTGCGCCCGTCATGCACTGCAATCGTGTGGCTGACGAATTCGGGAAGAATCGTCGAGCTGCGCGACCACGTCTTGAGAACTTTCTTCTCATTTGCATCGTTCAGAGCCGTAATTCTCTTGAACAGGCGCTCTTCCACAAAAGGCCCCTTCTTAACCGATCTTGACAAAGTGTGTATCCTCCCTTCAAGCCGACGCCCCGAAAGCGCGGCCCGGCATTACTTGCGCCTCTTGACGATAAATTTATCCGAAGGTTTCTTGCGACGGGTCTTCGCGCCCATCGCGCATTTGCCCCATTTCGTGACCGGATGCTTGCGGCCGACCGGGCTGCGGCCCTCGCCGCCGCCATGCGGATGGTCGTTCGGGTTCATCGCGACGCCGCGGTTCGACGGGCGAATGCCCATCCAGCGGGAACGACCCGCCTTGCCGATCGTGATATTCTCATGCTCGAGATTTCCGACCGTACCAATGGTGGCACGGCAGTTGATATGCACCTTGCGAAGCTCGCCGGACGGCATGCGGAGAAGTGCATAATCGCCTTCCTTCGCCATCAGCTGCGCGCTGGTTCCGGCCGAGCGAGCAAGCTGTGCGCCCTTGCCGATTTTCATCTCGATGTTGTGAATCGTAGTACCTACCGGGATGTTCTTCAACGGAAGCGCATTGCCCGGCTTGATATCCGCGTCCGGACCGGAGACGACCTTATCGCCGACCTTGAGTCCGTTTGGAGCAATGATGTAGCGCTTTTCGCCGTCCGCATAATTGAGGAGTGCGATACGCGCGCTGCGGTTCGGATCGTACTCGATTGTCGCGACGACGGCGGGAATCCCATCCTTCGTACGCTTGAAGTCGATAATACGATACCGGCGCTTGTGGCCGCCTCCCTGATGGCGAACGGTCAATTTGCCCTGCTGGTTGCGGCCGCCATGCTGTTTCAGGCGCGTGACCAGCGACTTTTCCGGCTTATCTGTCGTGATCTCGTCGAACGAGGCCACGGTCATGAATCTTCTGCCTGCCGAATAAGGCTTGAAACTCTTGATTGCCACTAAATTTCCCTCCTTTGCCGAAACTTACGCCTCAAAGAACTGGATCGTCTCGCCGGGCGCAAGCTTCACGATTGCTTTCTTGTAGCTCGGACGACGGCCGACGCTACGGCCGACGCGTTTCTTCTTGCCCGTGACGTTCATCGTGTTGACGGAAACGACCTTGACGTTAAATATTTCGGCAACTGCTTGGGCAACCTGTATCTTGTTCGCCCTCTTGTCGACCGCGAACACATACTTGCCTTCCTCCATCATCTCGGTGGATCTCTCCGTGACGAGCGGACGGAGCAGGATATCGCGTGCTTCCATTATGCGAGCACCTCCTCGATCCGGGCAACGGCGTCCTTCGTGACGAACAGCTTGTCATGATTCAGGATGTCATAGACGTTCAAGCCCGTCGTGTTGATAGCCTTGACGCCCGGAATATTGCGGGAAGAGCGCTCTACATTTTCGGCCTCTTCCGCCGTGATGATCAATGCCTTGTTGTCGATTTCAAAAGTCTGAAGAAGTTTCACGACTTGTTTCGTCTTCGGCGCCTCAAAATCGAGAGCATCCAAAACGAAAAGATTGTCTTCCTGTACTTTATCCGAAAGCGCGCACTTGATGGCAAGGCGACGCTGCTTACGCGGCATGCTGAAAGCGTAAGAACGCGGATGGGGTCCGAAGACCGTACCGCCGCCGACCCAAAGCGGGGAACGACGCGAGCCGCTGCGCGCGCGGCCGGTGCCTTTCTGCTTCCAAGGCTTACGCCCGCCGCCGCGGACAAACGCGCGGGTTTTCGTGGCGTGCGTGCCGAGCCGCTGGGACGCGAGCTGCATGACGACCGCCTGATGAAGGAGTCCGCCGTTGACTTCCACGCCGAAAACATTATCATTCAACTCAATATCGCCGACCTGCTTGCGGTCGATATTGTAAACTGCTACCTTAGGCATAACTGAGCATATCCTCCTTCCGATGATTATTTAGTCGGTTTGACCGTTTCTTTTATAATGAGGAACCCTTTCTTCGGGCCCGGAACAGCTCCCTTGATGAGGAGCAGATTGCGATCCGCGTCCACCTTAACCAACGTAAGCCGCTGCACCGTGACGCGCTCATGGCCCATGTGACCAGGGAGTTTCTTACCTTTCAATACGCGTCCGCCGTGACCGCTGATCATCGCGCCCGTTGAACCCGGCTCACGATGGGATTTGGAACCGTGCCCCATGGGGCCGCGAGCGAAGCCGTGACGCTTGACCGTACCGGCAAACCCCTTGCCCTTGGAAACGCCTGTAACGTCCACGAGCTGACCTGCCTCAAAAATATCGACGCCGATTTTGTCGCCGACTTTATATTCAGAAGGAGCCGCAAGCCGCATTTCGCGAATGAATTTGACCGGATCGACCCCGGCCTTGTCAAAACGCCCCTTCAATGGTTTCGTAAGATGTTTTTCCTTGATTTCACCGAAGCCAAGCTGGACCGCATTGTAGCCGTCGCTCTCTTCCGTCTTGCTCTGAATCACGACATTGTTGCCGGATTCAATGACCGTCACCGGAACGACCTGTCCTTCCTCGGTGAAAATCTGCGTCATACCGAGTTTTCTACCTAAAATCGCTTTAGACATTATCCCACCCCCTCTTACAGCTTGATCTCGATGTCAACGCCAGCCGGAAGATCGAGATGCGTCAAAGCATCGACGGTCTTGGGAGACGCTTCGAGGATGTCGATGAGACGCTTATGCGTACGCATCTCAAACTGTTCACGCGAATCCTTATTGACATGCGGGGAACGAAGAATCGTATATACATTCTTCTCTGTGGGAAGCGGAATCGGGCCGGAAACCATAGCTCCCGTCCGCTTTGCGGTCTCGACGATCTTGACCGCGCTCTGATCCAGTGCTTTATGGTCGTAAGCCTTCAAACGAATTCTGATCTTCTGTTGCTTAGACAAAACCTTTTCCTCCTTATCGCCCGGATTCAAGACCCGGACAGTTCTCTGCGCCAGTTACCCCGTTAACATGCTGGCAAATTGATTCTTCCATGAAAAATCAATTTGCCAACATGCCAGAGCGGGCAATCTGCCGCATCATCGCATGAAAACCAAAGTCTTATGCAAAGCCTTAGATAAGGGCGGCGCAAACGCCGCCCTTATTGCAAAGGCCGTTATTCAGTTGATTACTCCTCGATTTCCGTAACGCTGCCCGCGCCGACCGTACGGCCGCCCTCACGGATAGCGAAGCGGAGACCCTTCTCGATAGCGATCGGGGTGATCAGCTCGACGTCCATCTCGATGTTGTCGCCGGGCATAACCATCTCAGTGCCCTCGGGGAGCTTGATGACGCCCGTCACGTCCGTCGTGCGGACATAGAACTGCGGGCGATAGTTGGAGAAGAACGGCGTATGGCGGCCGCCTTCGTCCTTCGTCAGAACATAAACCTGCGCCTTGAACTTCGTGTGCGGATGAATGGAACCCGGCTTCGCGAGAACCTGGCCGCGCTCGATCTCGGTGCGGTCGATACCGCGGAGCAGAGCGCCGATGTTGTCGCCGGCAACTGCAGAATCCAACGTCTTACGGAACATCTCAATACCCGTAACCGTCGTCTTCTTCGGCTCATCCTGCATACCGACAATGTGGACTTCCTCGCCAAGCTTCAGCTCGCCGCGCTCGACACGACCCGTAGCAACCGTGCCGCGGCCCGTAATCGTCATGACGTCCTCAACCGGCATCAGGAACGGCTTCTCCGTGTCGCGCTGCGGAGTCGGAATGTACTCGTCAACGGCGTCCATCAGCTTCATGATGTTCGCCTGCTGCTCAGCATCGCCCTCGAGAGCCTTCAGCGCGGAGCCGGCAACCACCGGAATCTCATCGCCGGGGAACTCATACTCGGTCAGGAGGTCACGGACTTCCATCTCGACGAGCTCGAGAAGCTCAGGATCGTCAACCTGGTCGACTTTGTTCAGGAAGACAACGATAGCCGGAACGCCGACCTGACGGGCGAGCAGGATGTGCTCACGGGTCTGCGGCATCGGGCCGTCAGCCGCGCTGACAACGAGGATAGCACCGTCCATCTGAGCGGCGCCGGTAATCATGTTCTTGACGTAGTCGGCGTGGCCCGGGCAGTCAACGTGCGCATAATGACGCTTTTCCGTCTGATACTCAACGTGCGCCGTGTTAATCGTGATGCCGCGCTCGCGCTCCTCCGGAGCCTTATCAATCATGTTGTAATCCATGAAGTCCGCGCCGCCCTTTTCAGCGAGAACCTTCGTGATTGCAGCCGTCAGCGTCGTCTTACCGTGGTCGACGTGACCAATCGTACCAATGTTAACGTGCGGTTTGCTTCTGTCAAACTTCTGCTTTGCCATTTCCTTAATTTCCTCCCTTATTCACCTTTGTTCTTGGATACTATTGCATCGGATATATTTTTAGGAACCTCATCGTAGAAAGAAACCTCCATCGAATAGTTCCCTCGGCCCTGAGTCTTGGAGCGAAGGTCGG
>JAEERZ010000047.1 GCA_016286075.1 Selenomonadaceae bacterium | reverse complement strand
CGATGACGAGATACGGTACGATATAGAGCGCGCCGAGAATCCATCCCTCGACAGAAGCGAATTCCAGCGCGACGAGCAGAATCGCCGCCGCGAAGATCCGCACCACCATGATTTTCTGTTTTTCCGTCATAACGCCATACCTTTCTTATAGAGTGGAGAGTTAAGAGTTGAGAGTGAAGCGATTCCGTTTTTTATCTTCACTCTTCACTCTCCACTCTCAAATGAAAACTTCGCAGTCCGGCTCGACCTTCTTGCAGGCCTCGCGAACCTTCGGCATGACGACGGCGGGATCGGCGCCCTCGGCGAACTCGACGGTCATCTTCTGGGCCATGAACCCGACGGCGGCGTTCGCAACGCCCTCGATCTTCGCGGCGGCCTCCTCCATTTTCAGCCCGCAAGCCGCGCAATCCACTTCAATCTTGTACTTCTTTTTCATAACGTATTCCTCCTAAATGGTTTTTGATTTGATTGGGTTAATTTGCTTACATGAACATTTAATCATATATCGAATAAAAAATCAAGAGGTTTTGTGAAATTTTTTTATTATTTTTCACCGCGCATTTTATTTTCACTTTTCTTAAGGTAATAAATCCATAGCCGACGGAAGAGGAGCATGGTATAATGGAGCCGCAGCAAAGGAACCACCGGGCAAGAAAGGGGGACCCTACATGAAAAACATTTCTCTCGGCAAGACGGGAATCGTCGCGCCGCAAAACGGATTCGGAGCGCTGCCGATCCAGCGCGTGACGAAGGCGGAGGCCGTGAAGCTGCTCCGCGCCGCCTACGAGGGCGGTATTACTTATTTCGACACGGCACGGGCTTACAGCGACAGCGAGGAAAAATTAGGCGCAGCCTTCGGGGACGGCATCCGCGACAAGATCTTCATCGCCACGAAAACCCACGCGCTGACGCCCGAAGGCTTCTGGAAGGATCTCGAAACCTCCCTGAAAAACCTTCGCACCGACCATATCGACCTCTACCAGTTCCACTGCGTGAACCAATGCTGGGCGCCGGGAGACGGCTCCGGCATGTACGAGTGCATGGTCGAGGCGAAAAAACAAGGGAAGATCCTCCATATCGGCGTCACCGCCCACAAACTGCAGGTCGCCTTCGACTGCGTGGCCTCCGGTCTGTATGAGACGATGCAGTTCCCCTTCAGCTATCTTTCCTCGGACAAGGAAAAAGCACTGGTCCAAAAGTGCAAAGAGGCGAACATGGGCTTCATCGCCATGAAGGGGCTGGCCGGCGGGCTGATCACCAACTCCCGGGCGGCGATGGCGTTCATGGCGCAGTACGACAACGTGATGCCCATCTGGGGCGTGCAGCGGGAAACCGAGCTGGCCGAGTGGCTTTCCTATATGAAAGAAACGCCGGAAATGACCCCGGAGATCGAGTCCTTCATCGCCAAGGAGCGCGAGGAGCTGACGGGGGAATTCTGCCGCGGCTGCGGCTACTGTATGCCGTGCCCGGCAGGCATCATGATCAACCAATGCGCGCGCATGTCGCTGATGCTCCGCCGCGCCCCGTCGAAAGCGTGGCTCACGCCGGAGATGCAGGCGGAAATGAAGAAAATCGAGGGCTGCCTGAACTGCCGGAAGTGCACGACGAAATGCCCTTACGAGCTGAACACGCCGGAGCTTCTGCGCAAGAATTACGAGGACTACAAGCGGGTATTGGCCGGCGAAGTCGCCGTCTAAAAATCCCCGGCGCAATACAAAAGCGAGAGCAAAAACGCTCTCGCTTTTGTATCTTCAATTATTTATTTTGCGTCGCCAAGAATCGTGGCGACGCCGATATCATATTTCTTAATCGGCGTCCCGTTCCGGTTGTCGTCCACGCCCGGCACTTTCCCGGCCAGGATTCGCTCTACGCCCGTATAGAGCGGGGCAATCAAATCCGGAGAGACGGGGAAACTCCCGTGCGCCGGATAAATAGTATCGAAGCGGTCCTTGTACTCCTCGAGGCGTTTCAGGCTCAACACATAGGCGTGCATCTCCCGCTGGACGCCGAACATATAAATATTCCCGTCCTGTATCGGATCGCCGCTGATCAGGACGCGCTTCTCCACGTCGAGGACGCCGATGCTTCCGGGTGTATGCCCCGGCAGCCCGATAATCTCCAGCTCACGATCCCCGAGGTCGAGGACGTCGCCGTGCTCTACGGGGACGATCGTGCCTTTCCTGTTTTCGCCGTGGTAATAATTCGACGCCTCGGCCATGCTCATATAGAACGTCCCGAATTCATTGTTGCCTCCGACATGATCCCGGTCGGCGTGGGTGTTCAAAAGCTTCACGGGCAGGTCCGTCAGGCCTTCGACGAGCTTCTTCATACTTTGCACGTGAAAGCCGCTGTCAATCAGCAGGGCTTCCTTCGTCCCCGTCAAGAGGAAGCTGCGAACCATGTCTTCCTGGATGCGCCATGTATTTTCGTCGATAGGTATGACCTGCGCTTCGCCGTGTTTTATGTCGTACGTCCCGGTATTTCGGTCGGCCGCCATCGCGGACGGATATCCTGCGCCGCTTCCGCTGAAAGGCAGCATCGGAGTCAAGGCGGCAAGTCCCATGAGCTTCACAAAATCACGCCGTGAACACATTTTCATTAAAACCGTCTCCCTTCGTTTTAACGCACATTACCTATTAAATTGAGATTCGCCAACGACACGTTTTTTCCTGCCGGACCGCCGACAAAAACATGACGCCCATGCAAGATGAGTTCTCGGTTTACGCATTCATTATCTTGCGATATAATGTTGCGTATGCAGTTTACTCTTTACCTACGAGGTGACTCATCATGAACCTTTTTTCCAAAAGTATCCGTATGCTTTTCATCTGCAGCGTCGTCGTGCTTTCGACGCTTCTCCTTGGGCTTTTGGCGTTCATCAACGCCCGACAGCTTTCCGAGAATATGGAGACCGAGCTGAAGGCAATGCTGACGGCGCGAAGCGGCGAAATCTCCGAGAAATTCGACAAACGCCTCACGCAGGTTTCCGGCAAGACGGCGTCGCTGGCTCTCAATATCAGCTCGATGCAGGTCTACGATATGATGCTGGTCGCGCGTTATTTCACGGCGATCGTGAAGTCCGACGACGCGATTTTCGGCAGCGGCCTCTGGTTCGCACCGAACGCCTACCCGGAACGGAAATGGTTCGGCCCGTATTACTCCAAAGGAAACGACGGCAGCGTGTCCGTGACGATGGACTACAGCACCGAGGAATACAACTACCCGCAGTTCGCATGGTACAAAGCGAGCATACAGGGCGGCAAGGAAGTCTTTTGGGACGAGCCGGCCTATGACGACGTGAGCAAGACGTCGATGCTGACCAGCTCCGCGCCGATTTTCCGGGACGGCAAGCCCGTCGGCGTCGTGACCGTGGACATCGGCATGAAGGAACTGGAAGACTACATCCAGAACATCAAGATCGGCGAGAACGGCTACGCCTTCCTGCTGACGCAGACGGGACAATTCGTCGCCTCGCGGAACCCCGAACAGAATCTCAAAGTGAAAATACAGGAAAGCCCGGATGCGAAAATCGCGGCATTCGGCCAGAGCCTCGACGCGAATACCACCGAGTCCGCGCTTTACGTCACCGACGCCTTCGGCGAGGAAAGCTATGTAATGGTCGCACCGATCGGGAACAGCCATTTGCGCCTCGTCCTCGTCGCGCCGAAAGCCGACTATATGGGGCCGATCCATCAGGCGATCAAGCTCAGCGTCGGCATGTCCGTCGCCGTGATCCTGCTCCTCTGCGCCGCGCTCTGGGTCATCTTCCAGACGCGCATCGGCGGCCCGATCACCGCCCTCGTCGAGAACTCGCAGCGCATCGCGAACGGAGACCTGACCACGGAAATCACGATCAAGCATGAGGACGAGATCGGCCAGCTCGCGATTGCCATGACCAAGATGCGGGACGGCATCAAGGACGTCATCCAAAAGATTGCCGACAGCGCGCAGCAGATGGCGGCCTCCTCCGAGGAGCTGACCGCAAGCTCCGCACAGACCGCCGAAGCCGCCACCCAGGTGGCCCAGTCCGTCACCACGGCTTCCGAAGCGGTGGAGAAACAGCAGGCCAGCATCGCGGACAGCTCGTCGAATATCGGAACGGTTTCCGCGTCGCTGGAAGAGATACAGGCAGAGTCCCACGAGGCTTCCGACAACGCGCAGAACGTCAGCGATGCGGCGGCACGCGGCGGCGAAGCCGTCGTCGACGCGGTGGAGCAGATCCGGAGCGCCGAGACGACGGTGGAAAACTCCGCCGCCATCGTGGACAAACTCGGCGAGCGCTCGCAGGAGATCGGGCAAATCGTCGAAAGCATTTCCGCCATCGCCGACCAGACAAACCTCCTGGCGCTGAACGCCGCCATCGAAGCGGCGCGGGCGGGCGAAGCGGGACGCGGTTTTGCCGTGGTCGCCGAAGAAGTGCGAAAACTCGCCGAGCAGAGCGGCGAAGCAGCGCAGACCATCGCAAACCTCATCGCAGGCATTCAGGCCGACACCAACGAGGCCGTAAGCGCCATGAAAGACGGCCGCGAAAGGGTCACGTCAGGCGCGCAGGCCGTCGCGGGGCTGCACGACACCTTCGAGAATATCATGCAGGACGTCAAGCGCATCACCACGGAAATCACGAATATCGCCGCAAGCGTCAAGGGCGTGTCTGAAAGTGCCCAAAGCATCGCCGGCGGCATCGCCGAGGTCGACCAGCAGGGGCAGCAGGTATCCGACGAGATGCACAGCGTATCGGCGGCCACCGAGGAGCAGTCGGCCTCCGCGCAGGAAATCGCCTCCGCCAGCGACTCCCTCGCCCACCTCGCACAGGAGCTGCAGGAAGCGTTGGCGCAATTCAAATTCTGATCAGACGCATAGAAAAGCACTGCCGAAGCGTTACGTCTTCGGCAGTGCTTTTTGTTCGCCTCTTTGCCCGTTATCTGTAAACCTTCAAACCGGCATTATTTCAACAACGCCTCGCGGAAGAATTCCGTCCGCTCTTCCGGCGTCATAGTCATATACGCCTTGGAGAGCGCGCTGACCCACGAGCCGTAAACTGGATTCGGGAAAACGACGTAAAGCGTCCCGAACTCGTCCTTCGCGGCGTCGATGATCGCGTCCCGTTCCGCGAGATTCTTTCCCTTCGTGCCGAGCGGCAAATCCCCGACGTTGTCGCCCATATAGACGACCACGTCATATTGTTCGGCGATGCGGTCGAATCGCGGCTGCTTGTCGCTGGCCTTCGTATCCTCCATCATCAGCAGGTGCTCCCGATCCACGTTGGGGAACTGCAGCGCCTTGAGATTCTCCACCGTGGCGTCGTAATTCACCGCGCTGTATCGGTTCGTGACGTAAAAGATCGCGACGCCGCGCCGATTCACTTCCGCAAGGAATTCCGCCGCGCCCGGCATCGCCTCCGCACAGGCCTTGTGGACCGTTTTTCTCCACCAAGAGCTCGTAAAACGGCCGTCCCCGTCGGCAACGCTCGCCGCCATCGCACGGGCGCTGGTCACCACCGTTTCGTCGCAGTCCAATACGATAGCAAGCGGCTTCCCGTTGCGCTCCGAAGGATTCGCCAATGCGCGGTCAACCGCCGAAAGCGCCATGTTATACCCCTGATAGCAAAGCGCGCGGTACTCTGCCGCCGTCCGCATCCAAAGCAACGACGCAATCTCCGAATTGGCAAGCTGACGCGCCGAGATCCGAGCCTGCACCTCCTCGGACATCGCCGCCTCCGTCGGCGTCCCCGTCAAGCAGATCATCGCCGCGCACCCTGCCAAGAGCCACTTCTTCCAAGCCTTCATCATTTCACGTCCTTCACATAGTATAAAACAGCAATACGGATAATGGAATTATAGCATGAAACAAGACGCCAAAAAAGCCTTCGCCGCGACTCGCCACGAAGAAGGAACGCAATCAGGTTCAATACATAAGCCTCATTGACACTGCCTCATCGCCGTCATATTATAATAATGCGGTGAAAATGGAGTTCGTCAACATGACGGGAATCAAGAAAGGAGCAAAAACTATGTTTCATTTTGCCCACAACAATCTCAACGTGCTGGATTTGGACCGCAGCATGAAATTTTATGAGGAAGCCTTGGGGCTGAAAGAAGTCCGCCGTATCAACGGCGAGGGTTTCATCATCGTCTATTTGGGCGACGCCCACAAAAGCAAGCATCTTTTGGAACTGACCTGGCTGAAAGACCGCAAAGAACCGTATAACTTAGGGGACAACGAATTCCATTTGGCGTTCACGGCAGACGACTTTGACGCCGCCCACGAGAAGCACAAGGAAATGGGCTGCATCTGCTACGAGAATCCGGGGATGGGGATCTACTTCATTTCCGATCCGGACGGCTATTGGCTGGAAGTCCTGCCGCAGTGACGTAAAAATCCCGCCGGACAGAAACGCCCGATAAATAGGAAGACCGCATAGAAAAGCACTGTCGAAGCATTCCGTCTTCGGCAGTGCTTTTTTACTATCTCCAACTTCCTGCAAACGATGTCCGCCGCAATTACTTTTTCGCGCGCACGCAAAGCCAACGTCCCGCGTCTCCCATGACGGATTTCTGGTCCGCGCGCACTTCGCGAAAACCCGCCTTTTCCAACGCGCAGACAAGATTATCCCGGGAGACCAGTTTCATGCCGTCGATGATACGCGTCCATTTCTCGTCCGACGGGCAGGAGCCGTCGGCTTCGCAGACGATCAGGAACTCGCCTCCGGGCTTCAGGATGCGGTGAACGCCCGGGAAGGAATTCTCCGGCCAGAAATAAATCGTTTCAAAAGCCGTGGCCGCGTCGAAAGATTCGTCGGGGAAAGGAAGCTCCGCCACGTTGCCTTCCACGATCCGGCAGCGCCCTTCGCGGATCGCGGCGGCGTTTTTCTTCTTAGACGCCGTCACGCTGACCGGCGAATAGTCGAGCCCCGTCACATGTCCCTCGGGGCACGCGTCAAGCATGGCCGAAATGTTGCTGCCGCCGCCGCACCCCAAGTCGATGACATCGGCGTCCGGCGCCAGTTCTAAATGCGAAAGCCCCCATTTGGAGACCGGCCCGTGGGAGGCGTTCATCATGCGTACAATCCATCGGCCGATTCGCCCTTCCGGCTTCGCGCAGTTTTGAAAAACACGGTGCAGCAGATTCTGGAAAAAAGATCGTTTCATGTCAGTCCTTCTTTCTTGAAAATAATTCTCATAAATAATAGGCGACATCCTGTCGAATGTCAAGCGTGAAATTTCTGCGGTAAGAAAGTTGGAAAATCCTACTTTCTTATTTTCCTACTTTCCTACCACAGAAATTTCAAACCTTTTTCATCCGAGGGCGGTATCGAGCGCCATCATGACGGTGAAGCCTACGGCGAAACAGACGACGCCGACGTTGGAGTGTTCCCCGGCAGACATTTCCGGGATCAGTTCTTCCACGACCACATAAATCATGGCACCCGCGGCAAAGCTGAGGAAATAGGGCAGCGCGGGAACGATCAGCCCTGCGGCCAGGATGGTGAGGACGCCGCCGACAGGCTCCACCACGCCGGAGAGGACGCCCCCCATGAACGCTCGGAAGCGGTTCTTGCCGTTTGCATAGAGCGGCATGGAAATAATCGCGCCTTCAGGAAAATTTTGGATGGCGATGCCGAGGGAAAGGGCCATTGCGCCGCCGATCGTGACTTGGGAAGCTCCCTCCGCCAAGCCCGCAAGCATGACGCCCACCGCCATGCCCTCGGGTATATTGTGAAGCGTCACGGCCAGCACCATCATGGTCGTCCGTGAAAGGCGGGCGGGCATTCCCTCCGCCTTGTCCGCGTCCATGTGCAAATGCGGGATGACGTGATCGAGCAAAAGCAGGAACAGCGTGCCGATCCAAAAACCGATCACGGCGGGCAGGAAAGCGAATCTTCCCATCGGTTCGCTGATTTCCATCGCGGGAAGCAAAAGGCTCCAAACCGACGCCGCGACCATCACGCCGGAGGCGAATCCGGTCAATGCCTTTTGCGTGCGGGGCGACAGCTCACGCCGCGAAAGGAACACGCAGGCCGCGCCCAAGCATGTTCCTATAAAAGGTATCAGCAGAGATAGGATAATCTCGGGACGAAACATAAGAGCACCTCATTTCTATACGATGCAAGGACCCCTCCGCCCAACGGGCACCTCCCCTTTCAGTGGAGACGGGGCTTAGCGAAATATCAGTTTTTGGGGTTCTATACGCATATCATAACATAATTGAAAAAAATTCTCAAAAGGTATTGAAATTTATTTTCATTTGTGATATCATCTTCCCATCACAGGAGGTGAGCCGATGACGACAGCGGATTTTGAAGAACTGCTTGCTCGTCAGTGCGCTCCGACGTTTATCGGATTGAAGGCGGCAAGTCTTGTCGCCTTTCAAAAGAACCGATTCGACGATTTCGACGCGCAGCTCGCCGACTATGAGCCCTGTTTCGCCTGTCACGGCGTCTCGATATTTCGTCTGCTGGACGAAGAGAGCCGCGTGCTCGTGCTCTTCTATCGGGCCGACGCGCTGGACAGGCTGCTTCGCCGACGAGCCGCGCGGATGCTGCTCCGGCGATACGGGTATCGTCCGTCGGATTCGCTCTCGACGATGCTGGATCGGCTTCGTCAACGCGTCCAATCGGGCGCCGGCTTTCCACACGAGATCGGCCTCTTTCTCGGCTACCCCCCGCATGACGTCAGAGGCTTCATCGAGCATAAAGGACGCGGCTTTCTTTGCTGCGGCTTTTGGAAAGTCTACGCCGACGAGGATGCGTCGAAAGCGCTTTTCAAGCGATATGCCGACTGCACCGCGCGCTTCTGCGCGCGTCTCGCCAGCGGCGTTCCGATGGCCGAAATTCTCCAAGCCGTATAGTTTTGTCGTTTTCATCATCCCCCCGATGAACACGACGAAGCTTCGGCAAGGGAGAATCTTCACAGAAAGGAGAACCCTATGAAAAAAATAGCGGTGGTCTATTGGAGCGGCGGCGGAAATACGGAAGCCATGGCGAAGGCCGCCGTCGACGGCGCAAAAAAGGCCGGAGGCGACGCGGAGCTTTTCCGGGTGGACGCGTTTTCCGCGCAGGACATGAAAGACTACGCCGGCTTTCTTTTCGGCTGTCCCGCGATGGGCGCCGAAGTCTTGGAAGAAGCGGAGTTCGAGCCGTTCTTTCAGGAAGCCGAAACGAAACTTTCCGGCATTCCCGTCGGTCTCTTCGGCTCCTATGGCTGGGGCGGCGGCGAATGGATGCGCCAGTGGGAAGCGCGCGTCAAAGACGACGGCGCGAATCTCGTCGGCAGTCTCGCCGTCGAGAACGCTCCCACTGAAAAAGACCTTGCAGATTGCACGGCGCTTGGCGAAAGCCTCGTCAAAGCGCTTGCATGAAAACCTCTCATTTTCTCTCCCATAATTACAAAAACACCCCGGAGTCTGAGTTGCAGCAGGCTTTGGGGCGTTTTTGTCTAAAATACCGGATTTCGTTTCGACAAGATTCATATTGACATTGAGAATTATATGCGATATTATATCTGTAATGATTTTCATTTTATAAATTTTAGGGGGAATGGACCATGTTTTCAAGAAGCGATTTTTGGATCGGATTGGCTGTAGGCGCCGTCGTCGGCGTTTTCGGTTACCGATATATGCAGGAACGTGAGCAGCAGATGCTGGCTCTCGCGGGCGGAGCGCCTGCCGGTCAAGTGCCGCTGGCGGAACTGGAGCGCCAGAAGGAAGAGCTGGAGGATATGATTGCGGCGCAGAAGGCGCAGGAGAAATAAAAGCCATGAGAAAGGAGACTGCCTTTTGCGAAGACAGTCTCCTTTGTTTTTGGGGAGGATTCTATGAAGCAAATGTCGCTGGGGCTGCCGCTTATGGGCGCGGCGGCGGGGACGCTGCTTTCGCTGGCTTTTCCGTCGAAGCGCGGCCATATCGCCTGCGGGCTTCTCTGGACAGGGCTTTCAGCGCTTCACGCCTGGCAGTACCGCAAAAAGCTCGCGCAAGATTTGAAAAAGAACGGTGGTTTTTTTATTATGACGGATTTTCCGCAATCGAAGCTTGATTTTTTCGTCCGCGCGGTGGACGTCGCGTCGTATATCCCGGGGCGGATCCGGCTCTATGCCCGGCCGCTGGTCGGCAACGCGTCGCTGGCAAAGCAGGTGGAAAAAGAGCTTTCCGGCGCGGCGGGCATGAAGAGCGTCCGCACGAACACGACGACCGGCTCGATCCTGTTGGAATACGATCCGGCTGCGCTTCGGAAAGATCCGGAACTGGCAAAGGTGGAAGAATATATTCGGACGCACGTGAAAAAGAGATAGAGTGAAGAGTGAGGAGTGGAGAGTGAAGATAAAAAGCGGAATACCTCCACTCTTCACTCTCAACTCTCCACTCTCAAAAAATGTATCGGAAAGAAAACTCGTATAATTTTTATTAGCGTTACGGAAAGGAATGAAAACAATATGTCCTACATGTCCGGCATGATGTTAGGGCTGGCTTTCGGTCAGAGCGTCCGCCGCTTTTTTACGGGCGGCGCGGCGAAGCATGAGATTCCGGTATTCGCGCTTGCCCGTGCCATACCCGGGCGGCGGCGCTATTACGCAAAGGCGCTGATCGGCAACGACGAACTGGCGCAGACGGTAGAAAAGGCGCTGTCTAAGCTGGATTGCATCGACGAGGTGAAGGCGAATCCCGTATCGGGCAGCCTGCTTCTCGTTTATCACGGCGAGGAGACGCAGATCGACGCCGTCGCCCAGAGGCTCGCGAACCGCGTCTTTTCCGTGCCGCCGGAATCCGCTGCCGACGCGCCGACGCCTTTCGAGGAGGCCGCTGGCGGGCTTGCCTCCTTCGGGCAGCGTCTCCACGG
>JAEERZ010000331.1 GCA_016286075.1 Selenomonadaceae bacterium | reverse complement strand
CCTCGGTGTAGCGCGGAGGCGGCTCGGTGAAATGCTGCTCGGGAAGGACGGCGGAAAGTTCGAGAACGTCGCCGACGGAAAGCTCCGGCAGCACCACGTCTTTTTCCTTCTTGCTGCCTTCCGCGTAAACCGCCGTGAAGCCCGGGAATTTCATCACCGAACCGGAAGCGCGGCAGCCATAATGTTTGCCCCCCGCTATCCCCACAGCCAACGTGTCGTAAACGGCGGGGCTCATCTGGCAGGCGACGAACCGCTGCCAAATCAGCGTGTAAAGCTTCAACTGGTCGCCGGTCAGGAACGGCTCCACCTCTTCCGGCGTGCGGAGGACCGAAGTAGGACGAATCGCCTCATGGGCGTCCTGCGCGTTTTTGCCGGCGGAGTATACGTTGGGCTTCGCGGGCACATACGACGTGCCGAAGCGCTCCACCACATACCCGCGGGTTTCCTCCGTCGCCAGCTGGGAAACGCGTGTCGAATCCGTTCTCATGTATGTGATAAGACCCACCGGGCCTTTTCTGCCGAGGCTGATGCCTTCATAAAGCTGCTGGGCCAGCGTCATCGTCTTACGCGAGGTAAAACCGAGCCTGCGCGCGGCGTCCTGCTGGAGACTGCTGGTGTTGAACGGGGGCGCGGCTTTCCGCTGGCGTTCCCGCTTCTTGACCTCGGTGACGGTGAACTTCTCTTTCTCCAACGCGTCCTTTACCGCAAAGGCCGTCTTGCGGTCTGCAAGAGACGGCTTCTTGCCGTCGACGGCGACGAGCTCCGCCGTGAACAAACGCGAGCGTTTCTTGCGGAACTTCAGATCCACCGTCCAGTATTCCTCGGAAACGAAGCTCTGCACTTCTTTTTCCCGGTCGCAAATCATCTTCACGGTGACGGACTGCACGCGTCCGGCGGAAAGGCCCTTCCTCACCTTGCGCCAAAGCAGCGGCGAAAGCTTGTAACCCACGATGCGGTCGAGCATACGGCGCGCCTGCTGCGCGTCCACGCGGTCCACGTCGATGCGTCGCGGTTCCCGGATGGCTTCCTGAATCGCGGGCTTTGTGATCTCGTTGAACACGATGCGGCAGTCGGCGTCCGGCGCAATCTCCAAAAGATGCGCCAAATGCCAGGCGATGGCTTCTCCCTCGCGATCCGGGTCGGATGCCAAATAGACGCGGCTCACGTCCTTCGCGTCCTTTTTCAACGCGCGGATCAAATCGCCCTTGCCGCGAATATTGATATACTTCGGCTCAAAATCATGCTCGACGTCGATGCCGAACTGGCTCTTCGGAAGATCGCGCAGATGCCCCATCGAGGCGCGCACCACGTAATTCTTGCCGAGATACTTCTCGATGGTCTTGGCCTTCGCCGGGGACTCCACCACGACCAGCGTCTTTTCCTCCGCGGCCTTCACTTTTTTCGCCGCCGCCTTTTTCGTCGTGGTCTTCTTCCCCTTTGTCTTCACTGCTGTACTCAACGATTTTCCTCCTTTGCGAAATCAGCGGTTCCCTGCCGCTCGACTGTACGCATGATTCTCATCTTCTTCGACAAATCCCTTCAGCGCCATCTGCAACAGGAGAAACGCCACATTGGACGCGTCGCCCCTGCCGTGCATCCGGTAAATGATATCGTCCACGGTCAACGCCTCTTCTTTGGAAAGAAGCGCGTAAACCCGTTGTTCTTCCTCCGACAGGCCTTCCGGCGCGTCGTCCCCGAAAAGCTTCGTCTGCTTTTCTTGGGGAACCGCCGCCTGCGCCCACGGATATTCCTCCAAAATGTCCTCTGCCGCCGCCGTCAGCTTCGCGCCCTGCCGAATCAGGTTATGGCAGCCCCGGCTTGTATCGGAATAAATGCTTCCCGGCACGGCGAACACGTCCCGCCCTTCGCTGAGAGCGAACTCCGCCGTTATCAGCGAGCCGCTGCGTTCCGCCGCTTCCACCACTGTCGTCCCCCGCGACAGGCCGCTGATGATGCGGTTCCTCTGCGGGAAAAAAGCGGGAAATGGCTGCGTTCCCGGCGGATATTCGGAAATCACCGCGCCCGTCGACGCAATCTCGTCCAAGAGGCGAGCGTTTTCCTTCGGATAAGCCACATCCGCCCCACAGCCAAGCACCGCCAACGTGCGGCCCGTTCGCAGCGCGCCTTTGT
>JAEERZ010000046.1 GCA_016286075.1 Selenomonadaceae bacterium | reverse complement strand
GTAAAACTCGCCCAGATAATCCGCCGACGTGTGCTGGGGCAGATAGGACTCCGTATAGATGAAATCCGCCTCCACCTGCAGCGGCGTATTGCCCAGGAGGCGCAAAAGCTGCGTCTCCGTCACCGACTTTGTCGGCATCAGGTTCAGGATCAGGAGCCGGAGCGGACGAATGTCCTGCCCATAAGCGCGGTCGGCGTCCATGAAAAAAATATTTTCCCGTTCCAGCACGGTCGCCGCCGGAAGATTGTTCGGTATCTTGATTGGCATCGAAGCTCAAATTCTCCAATCTGTATGCTTGTCTAAAGCCGCCATAGCTGCGTTGTCGTCAATCGTCCCGCTATGACCGGTGAATCGGTAGCGCCATAAAACAGATGACGCTCACGATTTTTTCGCGTTTGCCGTCTGCGGAAGGTCAGTACGGTAGCGGTTCAGCCAATACTGATAGCCCTTGACGATGGCGCGCAGCCGTTCGAGTCCCGGATACGCCTTGTCCTCCTTCGGAATGGTCTCATACCTTCCGTCGGTTTCCATCTTCTTCCAGCCCGCCGCCGAAGTCCATTGCTCCGCCGAGATGATTTTTTCCGTGCCTTGCTCGTGATTCAGGGCTTTCTTCATGAACTTCACGTCCATGAGCTCCCCGTCCTTGTTCTTCGTTTCCTGCCATTCCCAATAAATGAGATTATTCCCCGAAAGGCGCATCGTCGAAAAATCCGCCATGGCTTCCGTGACGGCTCCGCCTGCGCTCTCCGACGTCCAAAGCCTCCGCCAGCGGTCCGCCGCGTCTTTCTGCGCCCGTTCGCCATGATGGAATACCTGATCCACCAAGGCGACGTAATAATCCTCCTCGAAGGACTGATGATTTATCTCATACTCCTTCTGAGGCTCGTACACCTTGGACCAAATGACTTTGCCGTCCGCGTTGTAAAAATTTTCCTGAATGTAGGAAATCTTGCGTTCCTGCGGAATCACTTCCACCAGTGCAAGACTGTAGGAAAGCGTCCGCGGGTCGGGAATGCTCGCCTGTATGCCGTAATTTTCAATGGCTTCCTGCGCGCCCCCCGGCGTATACGCCGTTTTGATCCACGCCGAAATACAGGTTGCAACGCCGTTGACCTTGCTCTTGATCTGCACGTTCGACGGCGAGAAAAACTTCCCGTATTTCTGATCCGAAGAAATCCAGACCCACTGTTCTTTCGCCGCTTCCGCCCGCATGGTGCCGACCGCCGGCGCGTCCAAAAAAGGCGCCCCTGCCAGCAGCGTCCCCATGACTGCCAACGCCGCCGCTGCATACCGCATCTTTCGCATATGATTCCCTCCTCCAAGCCGGAGTCCGATAAAATTGCGTTATCCTGATTGCTGTCCGTTAATAATTGAGGTTTTATTATTATACCACAAATGCCGAAGACTGCATATAGTTTGGAAAGGCAACTTTATCGAGGATGCCCGAAAGCTTCGCGATCAATATGCCGTAATTCGTCATCGGCACGCCGGCCGCCCGGGCCGCCTCTACCCGGGAAAGCACAAAACGGCGGTTGAACATGCAGGCGCCGCAATGCACGATCAGGTCGTAGCCGGAAAGCTCCGCCGGAAAATCCGCGCCGCCGACCACTTCGATTTTTATATCGCCGCCGAGTTTTTTACGGAGCATGGCAGGAATCTTCACGCGGCCGATATCGGCGTCGAGAGCGTTGTGCGTGCAGGCCTCCGCAATCAGAATCCGCGCGTCGGCGGGCAGGTCGTCCAGTTTTTCCGCCGAGGCCCGGAAATAGTCGATATCGCCTTTATACGCCGCGAACAGCACCGAGAAGGAAGTCAGTTTGCTCTCCGGCGGCGTTTTCTGCCGAACCTCCGCAAATACCTGCGAATCCGTGATGATCAGCGCCGGCGGTTTTTTCAGCGCGGCAAGAGCCGCCTCCATCGTGTCGGGCGTACAGCCGACGGCGACGCAATCGACGTCGAGCAGCTCGCGGATCGTCTGCACCTGCGGCTGAATCAATCTGCCCTTCGGCGCCTCTGCGTCCTGCGGCATGACCAGCAAAACCGTATCGCCCGCCTCGGCGAGACCCGAAAGGAGGCTCCGCTGCATGTCTCCCCGCTGAATTTCCCGCACCAAAATATTTCGAAGATCTTCCACCCCGGCGCCGGTTTCTGCGCTGACGCAAACCGCGGGGACGCCAAGCCGAGACTCCACAGTCTTCGCCAAAAGCGCGCCTTTCTCAGGCCGAATATCCGTCTTCGCGACTACGGGAAGCACCGTCGTTCCGGCCCGGCGCAGCTTTTCCGCCCAAAGGAACGCGCCGTTTGCCCCGGCCTCGCCTTCGACGTCCTCCTCGTCAAACAACACCAGGGCAATATCGGCACGGGCCGCCGCCGACCGTGTCCGCTCCACGCGCATGCCGCCCAACATTCCCGTGTCGTCAAATCCCGCCGTGTCAATGAATACCACCGCGCCCGCTCCGTGGAGTTCCATCGGCTGATACACGGGGTCGGTCGTCGTCCCCGCCACGTCGGACACCAATGCCGCCTGCTGCCCGGTCAACGCGTTCAAAAGAGAGGACTTGCCCGCGTTGCGCCGCCCAAATACGCCGATATGAACGCGCTCGCCGCGCGCCGCCTGATTCATACAACTTCCTCCTGCTTTCCTAATTGTATTTTTCAATTTTATTGAACAAACTATATTCAGCAGATTTTCAGGTTATGTTCGATTGTTTCACGTGAAACATTATATGTCTCGCTCTTACGAATCGTAAAAACCGCAATCTCCGGCGGGCAGCCGAGACGATAAGGAAACCAGCTTCCATTTCCGCTGTGGACGTATCCCATCGTCGATCCGATATGGTAAACGCCGCGCATATATTTGAACACGGGCGGCACGATCGGCACGCCGAGAAATCCGATCTGCCCGCCATGGGTGTGCCCCGATAAGACCAGCTCCACGCCCTGTTCCGCCGCGCCGTCAAAAAAGTCCGGGTGATGCGCCAGCAGCACCTTCACGGCATTCGCCGGAACGTCTTTCATAGCCGTTTGCAGCGACGCCGCGCCGTCAAGCTTGAATACGGAACGGGACCGCGGATAATCCACTCCCGCAAACCAGAGCGGCCTCGCACCGTCGATGACCTGCTCGCTCCCGTCGCAAAGCACATGGATGCGGGTTCTCGCAAGCGCCTCACGGGTCTTCGAAATATTTCGGAAATGCTCGTGGTTTCCGAAACAGAACCAAATTCCCTTCGGAAAGCGGGGCACATATTCGTCAAGGATGGCCGCCGCTTCCGCATTCATATCGTCGTCGTCAAAAAGGTCGCCGGTAACGGCCAGCGCGTCCGCTTTCGTGGCCGCGGTCTGCTCCAGCAGCTCGCGCCACTCCTCCAAGGAAAAGAACAATCCGAGATGTATGTCGCTGAGCTGCGCAATCCGAAACCCGTCCAATTTCCCGTCGATGCCGGAAACCGGCACGTCGAACTCGCGCAGGGCCAGTCCCGTCCTCCCCTCCGTTCCGCCATAAACGCCCGCAGCCAGCGCCGCCGGAAGAATCGCCGCGCCCTTCAGCAGCTGACGCCGCTCCATATCCTGCGGCGCGTCGCTTCCGGATATAAAGACAGCATGATGCACGCTTCGCGCCAAGGAAACGAGCGCCGCCAGCACAATCAGAACCAGTTTTGCCATCCAATACATCGAAAACGCGATCATAGCCGTGCGCAAAACCGCCTCCGGCACGCCGCTGTGCCAGCGAATCAACGCGAAGAAAAGCGCTATGGATACGATATCAAAAGCCGCCGTTATCCATCGGCCGCGCGTCAGCCACCGCGCCGGCAGCACCGTGCCCATCGCCCAAAACGAAAGCCCCAGCACCGTCCCCAACACCAAAAACACGATTATCCAAAAACGAAGCATCGCTGCACATCCTTCCTAATTGAAAATTATCATGCCAAGCCACAATGAAAAAAAGTGGAAAAACACCGCCGCCAGGACGCGCAAAAAATATTTCCTCCGCCTATTGCAAAATCAAATGCCTTCGTGTATAATAACTTACGTTGCAAATGCGCTGTTAGCTCAGTTGGTTAGAGTATCACCTTGACATGGTGGGGGTCGCAGATTCGATTTCTGCACAGCGCACCACGAAAATACGGGCTGGCTTGCCAGCCTTTTCTGTTATATCTTCATTCTTCGCCCAAATAGCTCAGTTGGTTAGAGCACCATCGTCACATGGTGGGGGTCCAGCGTTCGAGTCGCTGTTTGGGCACCAGATAATTTAGAGCCGCGAGGCTCTTTTTTTATGCAAAACGGCGCGCAGCAGAGAAGATTTTCCAGTTGCTCGCAGTTTTCCACTTTTTTCACTGAATACATGTGCATATGTGGATAAATATTGTGGATAACAAAAGACCGTATGGGAGCGCTTATTCCCATACGGTCTTTTCAACTTTCACGCTATTTTTTCTCGTGCTTTTCGATAAATTCCAGTGCAAGTTCCGCATTTCGTGCCGCCAAACGACGGAGTTCCGCCATCAGTTCCGCGTTGTTCTTGCGAAAATCTGAGCGATCTTTCCATTTTGCGCAAATCTTCTCCATCACCGCGTCTGTCGTAACGGTCTTCAAATCGCCCGCCGCCGTCTCGCCGATGGAACCGAGGAAACGGTCGATTTTCGGGTCGTAGGAAACGCCCACCATCGGCACGCCCATAACGCCTGCGAAAATCAACGCATGGAGCCGCACCGCCAGCAGCAGGTCGAAATTTCCCACGAGAGAAAGCAGCTCGCTGGTGGCAAACTCGTCCGTCAAGACCGTCGCGTTCGCCGTCATCCGCCCGGCGATGTCTTCCGCCGTCTTCACGTCCTCCGGCACCTGCATCGGGAAAAACACCACGCGGGCGTCCAGTTCTTTGGATACCCGATCCGCCGCTTCCGCAATCACCTGCTTGTAATGTTCCCAACCCCGCCACTCGCGCACGGAAACGCCGATGACGGGCTTTGCGCCGTCCGCGTTCGCCCGCTTCAAAATCCCGCGCCCAATGCCGAGATCCACAGGATGGATCGCCAGCACCGGGTCCGCCGTGACCTCTACGGGAGGACGGGCAATGCCGAGATTCTCTATCTCCTCAAAGGAGCCATGGTCGCGCACCGTAATCAACGATACGTCGCCCGCGATGCGCCGCATCAGCGAACGCGCGAGGCCGCCGCAAACGGGGCCGATGCCCTGCGCGTAGAGCATAACGGGAACGCCGAGCCGCTCCGCAAGCCAAATCACGCCGAGATAATAGTAAAGACTCCGCCCGCTGGTCACATTCTGCAAAAGCGAACCGCCGCCGGAAATCAAAAGATCTGCGGAGCGCAACGCGCTCGTAATTTCCCCGACGGCGAGCCACGAGACGGCTTGAACGCCGTGCCTCCGCTTCGTATCCTCAGGGTCGGTCGAAATGACCGTGATATTCACTTGTGGGTCCAGATCGGATATAACCTCGATCATCGCCGCGAGCATCGCCTCGTCTCCGGCGTTTTTCGAGCCGTAATACCCGGATACCACAATCCGCTTCATACCGCCGATTAAAACTCCTTTATCAAAACTTCCTTGCTTACTTGTTACATACGCGATTGAAAAACCGATACCAAATCTCCGCCAGCACCATCAACACAGCGCCGATGCCCGCGCCCAAAACGATGCCGCCGACGCCCCTCGCCACGGACATCATCACCGGCGTCCGCATGTGGGCGAAAGTTTCCACCATCGAGCCCTGCCCGATGGTCGCCGCCATCACCAGCGCGAAAAACACCGCCGCAGGCCATTTCCTCGCCCAGACGTAAGCCGCCAGCATAAACGCCGGATGCCCGATCAAAAGCTCCTTTGACCGCGGGCGCGCATACATGGCCTGCTCCAAGAACGCGCGGAAACGGATTTCAAGCCCCGAAACCGGCATGCCCATATTGTGACCGGAACGCGCGATGAACACCACGCCCGCTAAAAGCGCGAAGCCAAGCACCGCCAGCAGCCGCACCGTAATCGTCCTGTCCAAGATCCGCCGAATTTGCGCCAGCGCGTCGTCTCCCTCCGCCAACTTTCCGTCAAAGACGTCGAATCGCTGCATAAAGCCCACCGCCACCAAAATCAGCGGCAGCACAAACGTCAGCTTGATGCCTCGGAAAATATTGACCTCCAGGAAATACTCAACGTCCGACAGCGAACCGGAAAGATACGCCGCACCGATAAAGGACAGCGCCCCCGTTACCCACAGCGCTAACGCCGCCGAACCGATGAGCCGCGGCAGCGACCAGCCTGCGTCGGGCTCCTTGTCCCGAATCCGATCAAGCATCCAAAGCATCGCAATGGACGGGAAGAGATTCGCCGAGGCAAGGGACGCAATCAGCCGTATTTTTCCTCCATGCCCCATCAAAACGGGAATGGCCATCAAAAGCGCGCCCGCCGCGAAAAGCATCAGCTCGATTTTCGGACGGCGATTCAGCCACGGCAGCACCAGCGAAAGATACAGCACGCCAGCCGCCGCTACGCCGACCATGACCAGCGCGCGTAAAACGCGGGACGGCTCGAAAGGCTCGAACCAAGTCGCCGGTCCGAATGAAAAACCATGCGCCGCCAACGCGTCATGGGTCGCGCGGAAATAGTCCATGTTCGTTTCGTACAGCGTCTTGCCGACCTGCGGCTTTTCAAAAATCCGCAAAAGATCGACGCGGATATTGCGTTCCTCGTCCGTGTTGACCCAACGCTCGATGGCAACGGGAATCGCGATTTTTTCCATCTCGTCCTTGGCGATGGAATAAAGCCGCGCCGCGCGGTAATCCAGCATCTTCGCCAGTTCCAAAAGCCCTTCCTGCTTGTAGAACTGAAGCTGGGTCGGCGCCTCGATCAGCCCAATCGTAAGATTACGCGCCCTGCATTCTTCGGCTGTCGCGGCAAGCGCGTCGGGAGCTCCGAGCGCCTGCTTGTCGGAAAAAATGACTTCCGAAACGCGGATGCCGTCAAGACGGCGAAACATCGCCGCCACGTCCTCGGGCGTCGCCTTGACGTAATTGGTGGGCCGGGCGATGACATAAAAGCCCGCCTCGTTCACCGCGCGCATCTCGTCCGTCGGCATACCGAGGTGCATTTTCTCAAACGACTTATATTGCGCCTTGACCGCAAGCGCCTCGCGCCCGTCCGCAACAAAAGGCCGCACGCGATCCGCGCCGAGACGCCGAATCAAGTCCTCCTTGACCTCACGATAAGTCAAAGGGTCGTGGCTCGTCACATAAACTTCGGTGCCGACGATCTCTCCGCGCTCGACCATCGCGCGCCATTCCGCACTTGCCAGCGCGCCGCTCTCATACCGCTCCAGTATCGAGGCTCCCGGCACGGCGGTCGCCTTGCCGCTGAGATTCATTTTCTTGAACGTGCGTTCATAGACAGCCAGCGAAGTAAAGCCCGCTTCTTTCGCGTCCGCAAGCACCTTCGCGGGAGGAAGCCCTTCTCGCTCCGCCAGTTCCAGCAGCGATTCATAGTCGATGGCAAAATCCACCGTCATATTCCGCTGCTCGACCTCATGACGGCGCACGTTGATGACCAACGACGCCACAAGCCCGATCAGGATTGCGACGCAAAGCAGCCGATTGTATTGAAAACGCTTCATGCCTTGTCACCTTTTGCACGCTTCCGACCGTCGCCGTACGTCTTCCCGGGATGGCGACTCGCTTTCAGCACGACCTGCCCGTCCTCGTGTATTGCTTCGTCCAGCTCCACGGGCATATTGAGCCTGTCGAAATTATAAAGATTGATGCGGTCAAACAAATTCGCGGTCAAATCGCGGCCGAAGAAGACTTTCTTGACCTGCACGTTCGTCAGCCGAAGGCAAATCGTGTTGTCCTCAATGAAGAAAACGCCTTCGATATGCACGTCCGCGCTGCGCCCCATGACCTTCGTGGTCGCGTCCGCCAGCACTTTCTCCTTTGTGATCTTGACCTTCGCGTCGTTAATTTCCTTGATGTCGCGGTTCAGATAATCCGCAAGATCGTCTTCGGTCACGATGCCCGTCAAAGTCAGCTCATCCGCATCCGTTATCGCGAAGTTATGGTGCAGCAACACGTCGGGCGGCATCTGGACGCACTCTCCGTGCAGCGTCAGCTTCGCCGAGCGCAGATTGCCCAGCATTCCGTTCTCCGCCTCGATGTCGATAGTTCCGATGTGCCCTATCAGCAGCCTGCACGCGGGAAACGTCCTCGCGCTCACATTCACCGTCTCGGTTTTCAGCGCGTTCCGAAGCGCCATATCCAATGCTCCCGAAGCAATCCTCGGAAGTCCCGCCTCAGCCAACCCAATCAAGAGCAGGAACAAAAAACCGACAATCATCAGAAATTTTTTCACAAGGAATCCCCTGCCTTAAATTTGATGGTTCGCTTTCGCCGCAAGGAACGACTCGATGAACGGGTCGATCTCGCCGTCCATGACCGCCTGCACGTTGCCCGTCTCCTCGCCGGTCCGATGGTCTTTCACCATCGTATAGGGCTGGAACACATAGGAGCGGATCTGGCTGCCCCACTCGATTTTCTGCTGCACGCCTTCGAGTTTCGCTCGCTCTTCTTCCTTCTTTTTCTCTTCCAGTTCAAAGAGCTTGGCGCGCAGCATCCGCAGGCACACCTCGCGATTCTGTATCTGCGAGCGCTCGTTCTGGCACTGAACCACGATGCCTGTCGGCATGTGCGTCATGCGAACCGCCGACGAAGTCTTGTTGATGTGCTGACCGCCCGCGCCGCTGGAACGGTAAGTATCGACGCGGACGTCGTCCATGTCGATCTCGACTTCCTTCGCGTCCTCCATTTCCGGCATCACGTCGCAGGCGGAAAAGGACGTATGACGACGTGCGTTCGAGTCGAAGGGCGAAATACGGACGAGACGATGAACTCCCTTTTCCGATTTCAAATAGCCGTAAGCGTTATGCCCCTTGACGAAAAGCATGACGGACTTGACGCCGGCTTCATCGCCGGGCTGCAAGTCCAGCGTCTCGACGGAAAATCCGTGCCGCTCCGCCCAACGCCCGTACATGCGAAGGAGCATCTGCGTCCAGTCCTGCGCCTCGGTTCCGCCCGCCCCGGCGTGAAGCTCGAGATAGGCGTTGTTCGCGTCGTACTCGCCGGAGAGAAGCAATTCCAGTTCCAACGAACGAAGCTCGTTCTTCAGCGAATCATACTCCGCCTTCACGTCCGCCTCGACGCCTTCGTCTTTTTCCTCCATGCCCATTTCCCAGAGCGTCATCAGGTCGTCCGTCTTCGCGACAAGCGCGTTATAGGTATCCACGCCGCCCTTCAGGTCGGCCAGTTCTTGATTGAGCGCCTGCGCCGCTTCCGCGTCGTCCCAAAAATCGGGGGCGCCCATCTTGTATTCTAATTCCGCAATCTTTTCCTCTTTGCGTGCGACGTCAAAGAGACGACCCCATTTCGCCCAGCTTTGCCTTCAAAGCCGTTATTGGAGCCTTCCATTCTTCCAGCATCGACGATTCACTTCCTTAAAATATTTTGCACGTTCACAATTCTTATGTCTTTATACGGATTCTATTTATTCCTTTATTTTCACGGCATACAACATCCCGTTTTTTCCTTGTCCCCCCATATACGGCGAAAAAAAGGCATAACCCTTATACTTCAAATGATTTTTTAGCAATTGCTCTTTTCCCATATGCGTTTCCATCATAAAAATCGTCGGCCAATGCAAAATCCCCTCCCGATCCAATGAACTAAATATCGCATACTCTGCTCCTTCGCAATCAATTTTCATGACAATCAATTTGTCTTTATGCTTTTCAAAAAAAGGGCGTAATATTCTTCCGGCATCTTTAATTTTCACATCGACATCAAATCGTTCCGCACCCGGATTCGTCTCCCCGCCTTCATGCACAGTCCGGGCATTGCCAGGATAATCGGGCATATAACTGAAAGTTTCTTCGCCATCATAATCGCTTAACCCAAAATTAAACGCTTGAATTTTCGACCCAATCGTTTCACAGTTCAAGCTAAAATTTTCCAAGGCCTGTGCATACGTTGCAGGAAAAGGTTCAAAAGAATAAACTCGCTCCACATTGTCCTTTTGTGCAAAATACAGCGTCGCGAGCCCCACATTCATTCCCACATCGAAAACAATGCACGGCGCATCTTGGATAGAAAAACTGTACTCGTCCCTGCAAAAAATTTCATGCATAACCCAAAAGTCGGTCTGATTCCGTAAAAAGAATTGCGTCGTATCAAACCGCGCTTTAATTTTAGTCCCTTCTACAGTCAATACGACATCTTCCCATTCATTCCCGCGCTCATTGACGAAAATGAAAATTTTATCCCAAGGGACTCCATAGGAATGTATCAATTCCCCCGAATTATCTCTTCCTTCTACCAAAAGAACACAATCATATACGGCCGCAATCAAGCATCGAAAATCAAAAACGGGAATCCCCCGATAAAACTTTCCTTGATATTTCTCTGCCGGATCAAGAATACAAGCCACTTCGTATTGCTCAAGAATCGGCTGTTCATATTTCAGAAATCTTTCCATTCCGTAAACGATAGCACGCCGCTTTCTCAACCCCAACACCCCTGAAAATAATTACATATGCTGAAATTACGCAGCTTTTTTCGTGCCGCTCTTATTTTCCTCAATATGGGTACGGATTTCCCGCATGACTTTCTTGAAACAGTCTCGCTTGGCCCGCATCTCGCTGGAGCGGGAATCGCCGTTCTGCGAGGCGCTGAAGAGGTCCACCATCGTGCCGTCCGCTTCCATGACGATAACTCGTGCATTCATGGACGTGCGGATAATGGACCCCACCCAAATATCCTTGGACTGCTCCACTACGGGCGTACCCGTCGTCACATAAACGATCCTATCCAGTCCGCTGTACTTCGCGAACTCGATCATCTCGTCCTTGCTCATCTTGGTCTGGTCCTCG
>JAEERZ010000045.1 GCA_016286075.1 Selenomonadaceae bacterium | reverse complement strand
AGCTGCCGAGAAATGCGAATGAGCTTGTTGATGGTTTCGACCATATGCACGGGAATACGGATCGTACGAGCCTGATCGGCAATAGCGCGGGTAATGGCCTGCCGTATCCACCACGTGGCATAGGTACTGAACTTATAGCCTTTATTGTAATCGAATTTCTCGACCGCTTTGATAAGGCCTAAATTCCCCTCCTGTATGAGATCGAGGAACAACATGCCGCGCCCTACATAACGTTTCGCGATGCTGACCACAAGACGGAGATTAGCCTCTGCAAGCCGGTTCTGCGCTTCTTCGTCCCCCGCCTCCATCCGCTTGGCGAGCATGATCTCCTCTTCCGCCGTCAGCAACGGAACCCGCCCAATCTCTTTCAGATACATGCGGACCGGATCGTCGATGCTGATACCTTCCGGAATCGAGAGATCGATTTCCTCCTCCGACTTTTCCATGGCGCCGTCGCCGGCTTCATTGTCGGAATCCGCCGTCTCGTCGACGAGATCGATTCCTTGTTTTCCAAAAGTCTCATAAAGCTCGTCCAGCATCTCGGGCGAAACTTCCTGATTTTGGAACGCCTCCAGAATCTCCCCGTAGGTCAGCGTATTGCCTGCTTTTTTACCGCGAGCGATCAGCTCGCGGGTCACTTCCTGAACGGTGCGGGGCGCGCTGTTCCCCGTCTCATCCTCATCGACGGGCTCCTGCGGCGGAGCGGCTTTCTTCCCTTTATCCGTCTGCTGTTTCATTGCAGACGGTTTCTTGCTCTTCTCCTTTGACTTTTCAGACGCGCTGCCGGCTTTTTCCTTCTTGCCGGATTTCGCCGCCTCAGCTTTTTCAGACGCCGCCGTAGCCTTTTCCTGCTTCGGTTTCGTTGCCGCGCCTTTTTTCTTACCGCCCTCGTTCACGGATTTCTTCGAATCCGTATCTCTAGCGCCTTTGCCTTTGGCGGGAGTTTCCTTCGCTTTGGCGCTTTTCCCCGTCTCGGCTTTGGATTTCTTCGAAGAAGACGATTCCGCGCTTTTGGGCTTTGCAGATGCTTTTTTCTGCTCGACAGCCGCTTTCTTCGGCTCGGCGACCGTTTTTTTCGCCTTTTCCTTTTCCGACGTCTTCTTGGAATCCGTCTTCGTCTGCGTCTTTGCCTTCTCCGCAGACTTCTTGGCGGCAGCCTTTATTGGCGTCGATTTCTTCTCCGCACCCTTTTTGACGTCCGTCTTCGTCTGCGTCTTTGCCTTCTCCGCAGGCTTCTTGGCGGCAGCTTTCACCGGCGCCGATTTCTTCTCCGCAGATTTCTTGGCGTCCGCTTTCGCCTGCGTTTTTTTCTTGTCCGCAGTCTTCTTCTGGGCGCTATCGCTTGCCTTGACGGCCACATTTTTAGTTTTCTGTTCCTTAACGGCCTTCGTCGATACGCTCTTCGCCTTCGAGCTTGTTGCCTTCGCAGTCTTCTCAGGGACGCTCTTTGCCTTTGCGCTCTGCGCCGTCTTCGGGGCCGCCTTTTTTGCAGACTTCGCCGCAGGCGCCGCAGGTTTTTTCGCCGCCTTGACGGGCTCGTTTTTCACAGTCTTTTTCCCTGCCGCCGTCGTTTTCTTTTCCGCCTTTTTCTCAGCGACAGGCTTCACAGCTTTAGCCCCCGCGTTTTTAGACGCGGAAGTCTTTGCCGAAGCAGTCTTCGGCTTCGCTTGTTTCGAGGATGCAGCGGACGTCTTCGCCTTTGTGGTTTTATCGGCGGACGATTTCACGGCCGCTTTGCCGGTCTTTTTTTTCTCATCTGCCTGCGTCTGCTTTTTCGACGACGCCTTTGCACTCTTGGTCTCCGCCGCAGCCTTTTTCGTCGTTTTCTTCACCGCCATGTCCTGCCGCCCCCTTTCCCGATAAATTCACCGATTGTTCTCGCTTTCAAACCATCACTCATCCATTCGTATTCAAATCTTGATGCAATTCATCTATCCTCTTTTTTATTCGCTGACTTTTTTGTAATTCCTGCAAGAAATCAGAATTTCCTTTTCTTTCCATTTCATCCGCCCGGAGACGGTGTTCTTCAAAGGCGGATCTAAGCTGCGCAAGCAGGATTACCTGCAAATATTCGTCATATTTTTCTTCCTGCACGACAATCTCTTCGGTCAAAATTCTCGAAAGCTCCGCGGCAGTCTCCTCGCCCAACGCATCAAGAACCTCTTCGTCCGAAGGGCTCCGATGCTCGCCGGCGCACCGCGCGATATATCGCAGTAGCTCTTCATGCGGCGGATACGGGTACGGCGATTCCTCTAAGTCCGCTATCACGGACGCCGCTACGCCGGGATCCCGCCACGCCATGCGAATCAACACGCGTCCCGCCCGCTGCACCGCATCGTCCGCCTTACGCATCACAGGCCGCTGCATCCGGGGGCGAAATTCTTCCGCCGGGTCGTCTCCCTGATACGCGGACAGTTCCTGTCGAATGATTCCTTCGTCGATCCCGAGATTACGCTGCAGCTTTCCGATATATTCGTTTTGCTCGACAGGGCCTGCGGCCTTCAGCACCGGAAGAAACGCACGAAGCGCCCGGTTCTTTCCGTCTAAAGTGCGTGTATCGTTTGTCCGCAGCGCGTAACGAAAATGGAACTCCTCGATAGACAAGGCGTTCTCCGCCAGCGCATGAAACGCTTTGCCGCCATGCTTTCGCACATATTCGTCCGGATCCTTGCCGTCCGGGACGATCAACACCCTGGCTTTGGCGTCTGTCCGGCGGACGACGGACAACGCCCGTATCGTAGCCCGCTGCCCGGCTTCGTCGCTGTCGTAACAAAAGCATATCTCTTTGGCATAACGCAGCAGCAGTCTGCATTGCTCCGCCGTGAACGCCGTCCCCAGGGACGCCGCCACGTTTGAAACGCCCGCCGCCGCCAAAGAAATCGCGTCCATATATCCCTCGACGAGAATCGCCCTGCCCGTTTCCCGAATCGCCTTTTTGGCGCGATTCAGGCCGAACAAAATCCGGCGCTTGTTGAACAGCGGCGTTTCCGGGGAATTCAAATATTTCGGAACGCCGTCGCCGAGTACGCGTCCGCCAAACCCCACTACGCGCCCCCGTTCGTCGGCGATGGGAATCATCACCCGGTTGCGGAACTTATCGTAAACGCCGCCCTGACGTTCTATGAGAAGCCCGCACTCCAAAAGCAGCTTTTCGCTGACGCCCCGTTTCAAGAACGCATCGCGAAGCTTTCCCGGCGCGTCCGGCGCAAACCCAAGCCCGAAATCCTCAATCACGGCCTCGCTGACGCCACGCCCCGACAAATACCGAAGCCCCGCCTCGCCGTATCGGGTCTTCACAAGACAGTTATGGAAAAACCGTTGGGCCATCTCCGCCAGCTTTCGCAAATCGTCGAGCTTCCGTTCCCGGGCCAGTTCCTTTTCGGACTTTTCCCGATCCGGCATCTCGATTCCAAGCTTTTCCGCCTGCATCCGTATCGCGTCGAAATAGGACACGTTCTCGATCATGGAAATGAATTTGAATACGTTTCCCCCGGCGTGACAGCCGAAGCAATAAAAAAAACCCTCGTCCGGCACAACGGAAAACGACGGCGTCTTTTCCGAATGAAACGGGCAACAGCCCCAATACCGCCCGCCTTTTCGCTTCAGCGGGACATAGGACGCCACTACGCTCAAAATATCCGAACGCTCGCGCACCCGCGCGACAAACGCGTCCATCTCCGCAGTTCTCATACTGGCCACCGATCAACAAAATAATAAAAAATTTTACTGCTCTTATATTCCATATAAATCGAAAAAATCCTCTCAAAGGAAAAAAGAAATTTCTAACATCATACAATATGGCCTTTAATTGTCATCCCCACGGGAGGAACGAATATCTCTTGGAAAAGCTGCACCGCGTAACCGTCCGTCAAACCCGCCACATAGTCCACGACAATCTGCGTCTTCCCCCAGCGCTCTTCCCGATCCCGAAATTCCTGCGGCAGCCGTTCAACATGATTGAAAAAGTGATGATAGAGCTGGCGCAGGACAAAAACGGCCTGTTCCCGCTCCCTTGCGAGCTTTTCCGAATGGTAAATACGCTCGAACATAAAGGAACGGAAAAGCTTCATGACTTCCTGCATCGACGGGGAAAAAGAAACGTCGTGGGTGCCCTCTGAAAACGTGATGATATCCGACACAAATCCCGTAATCATCGCCGAATGCGCGTCGCCCAGAGCGTCCGCCACCAACGGCGGCAAATCCTGCGGCCGCAGCAGACCCGCCCGCAGGCTGTCGTCATAATCATGACAAAGATACGCGATGCGGTCGGCATGATGCACAATACGCCCTTCCAGTGTTTTCGCCTTTTCTTTACCCGTATGGTGCACGATGCCGTCCCTGACGTCGTCCGTCAGATTCAGGCCCGTGCCGCCGCGCTCCAAATAATCCACCACGCGCAGGCTCTGTTCGTTATGCGCGAAATGACCGCAAAGCTCCGCCATCGCCGCCTCGCCGGAATGCCCGAAAGGCGTGTGGCCGACGTCATGACCAAGGGCAATCGCCTCCACAAGATCCTCGTTCAGCCGAAGCCCCCGTGCAATCGTCCGCGAAATCTGGGCGACTTCGAGGCTGTGGGTCATGCGCGTACGGTAATGATCCCCCGACATGATATAGACCTGCGTCTTGTGCTTCATGCGGCGAAACGATTTGGAATGGAGAATCCTGTCCCGGTCGCGCTGGTACGCCGTACGGAAAGGGCAGAGGTCAATCTCGCCCCGGCGCTTCGCCTCGCGGCTTTTCGCAGCGTCCGGCGACAAAATCCGATATTCCAGTTCCTCCGTACGTTCCCGAATCGTCTGCATAACCTTCGCCCCTTCCCGTATAAATGTTTTTTGTTTGTATTCTGCAAAAAATGAAATTTTCCTGCCGCGCAAACAAAAAAGCCGCAGGATTTTCCCGTCGTCACATCGGCGTTCTCATCTGTCGTATCTGCAACTTTTTTCTTGACACAAAGGCATTCTCTTGTTTACAATTTCATTGGAAAAAGAAGCTTTCCGTTTTATCATCAAGGAGTTGTCGATTATGATTTCCGTTTTGGCGCCCTTCATGATTGGGCGCTCATACAGACAGGCAGTGCGAACACAAAATCCGCAGCGTTCCAGCTTCACGCATCGTTCGTTTCGCGTATACAAAATACATTTCAAGCGCAAGGGTTAATTCCGCCCTTGTGCTTTTTTGTTTTCCCAAAGAGGCGCTCTTTTTGTCGCCCGACGCCAAAAGCGTCTTGCGTCATCGCCCGCAGCCAAAACTTTGTAATATATCATGATAGGAGAGAACGATTATGAAAAAAATGCTCTCGGCGCTTTTCTGCTTTGCCGCCATGCTTTGCTTGCTGGCGGGCTGCGGCGGGAAACCAGACGCCGCAAAAACCGATAATTCTTTGCAGAAGGTACTTGACGCCAAGCAGTTTGTCCTCGGCCTTGACGTGGGATTCCCTCCTATGGGATTTACCAACGAAGCCGGCGAAATCACGGGATTTGATATAGACGTGGCGCAGGAGGTTTGCAACAGGCTCGGCGTCACGCTCGTCAAACAGGGCATCGACTGGGACGCCAAGGAAAACAATTTGAACGACGGAAAGATCGACTGCATTTGGAACGGCCTGTCCGTAACGCCCGAACGTTCCAAGACGATGAGTTTCTCGGAACCGTATATGAAAAACGAGCTGATTTTTGTGGTTTCGGCCGACAACGGAGCGAAAGGAATGTATGACCTCGCCGGCAAGAAGGTCGGCGTTCAATCCGGCGCAACCGCACAGGACGCGCTCAAAGCTTCCGAGATATCCTCTAAAATTACCATTGTGCCCTTTGAAGACAATCTGACGCTCTTGCGGCAGCTGGAACAAGGGAATGTGGACGCCGCCCTCATGGATTCGGTGGTTGCGTATTATTACATTTTTTCCAACGACAAGCAGTTTTTTGTCCTTCCCAGCAGCCTCGGCGAGGAGAAATACGCCATCGGCTTCCGTAAGGGCGATCAAAAACTGCGGGACAGAATCCAGACGATCATCAGCGAGATGAAGGCGGACGGAACGCTGGGAAAAATATCGAAAAAATGGTTCGGCAGCGACATCACGATCGTGAAGTGAGTTTTGACGCATTGACACGGGAGTAATATAAATGAAGAGAAACAATGCATTCTCTTTGCGGGGCATAGCAATATCCGGGCTTGTGATTCTGCTCTTCGTCGGCATAATCCTTGCCTATTATTTCATGCTGCTTTCCGAGACACGCGAACGAATCACAAAGACCGGCGAACTGAACGCCATGACGTCGGCGGAGCAGATCGATCAATATCTCTCCCAAGGCGTCGTGACCATAAATTTAGCCTGCTATACCCTTGACAGCATGATCCGCTCCGGAAAGTCGCAGGCCGAAATGCGCGGATTCCTTGTAGACCAATCCAACGCCGTCCTGAACACTACGCTGAAGACCACGGGAATGTATGGCTACATCAGAGGCGAGTACCTCGACGGCACCGAATGGGTGCCTGACGCCGACTTTGTCCCTACGGAGCGCCCCTGGTATATTGACGCCCGGGCGAACGTGGGACGCGTGGCTGTGGTCGATCCCTATATCGACGCGCAGACGCACACGACCATGATTACGTTTTCCAAGACGCTTTGCGACGCCAAAAGCGTTGCCGCCATAGACTTTTACATGGACCGCCTGCAGCAAATCACAGAGAAAACCGCCTCGCAGGAACATTCCGGGATTACCATCGTCCTCGACAGGAAATACCGGGTCATCGCGCATTCCGACCGAACGGAAGTCGGGAAAAACTATCTTTCGGAGAGCGGAACGCTTGGCAACGCGTTGGTAAATAAACTGCGCTCTTCCGACGAAAAGTATTTTTCGATACAGCATGGCGACGCGGATTATATTGTTTATGCGGGAACGGTGTCAAATGACTGGCTCTGCCTGTCCGTGTTCGACGCGACGGCAGAATTCGGGCAGCTTCGGAATATGCTGCTGTTCACGATTCTTGTAGTGATTCTGGTCGTTTCCATTCTGCTCTTTATCCTGCTCCAGCTGAACAGGAAATACGAGCAGATTGCCCAGTTGAGCATTCACGCGGTCGAGGCGATCGCCGAAGCCATCGACGCCAAGGATTCCTATACGAAAGGCCACTCCGACCGGGTAGCCCATTACGCTAAGGAAATCGGCAGACGTTTCGGGTATTCCGAAAAGCAGCAGGACGAAATTTACATGATGGGACTTCTGCATGACGTAGGAAAGATCGGCATACCGGACGCCGTGATCAACAAACCCGGGATGCTGACGGAAGAGGAAAAGGACGTCATCAAAACGCATCCGGATATCGGCTGGCACATCCTCTGCAAAACGACGGAACTGGCCAGGCTGGCCATGGGCGCCCGCTGGCATCATGAACAATTTGACGGCGCCGGTTATCCGGACAGGATCGCAGGAAACGATATCCCTGAAGAGGCGAGAATCATAGCGGTGGCAGACGCCTACGACGCCATGACCAGCCGCCGCAGTTACAGAGACGCGCTCCCGCAGGCTGTCGTCCGGCAGGAAATCGAAAAAGGAAAAGGCACGCAGTTTGATCCGACGTTCGCGGACATCATGCTGAAAATGATCGACGAGGATCATGACTATCAGATGCGCGACCGGTAATGCAAAAAACCGTCCCCAATATCCCAAAACAATTCCATAAAGCAGACAAAAAATGAGCCGCCCATGGAAATTTTACCTTCACGGACGGCTCATTTGCGTCGTATGAAATTTTTGCGGTAGGAAAGTAGGATTTTCCTACTTTCCTACCGCAAAAATTTTCTTTCTCTCATTTGTGGGGCAGACAATGCCGACATCACGCGGTTTTACGAGAACCTAACAACACAGCGGTGAATCTTTTCCCCGAAGCCGCTGAATTTTTTTTCGTACTCCGTTTCGATGTTGTCCGGACGATTTTCCGCATGGAGGTCGTAAGAAATATCCTCCGCTTTCAGACCCGCCGCTGCAAACTCCTCCAAGGAAAACGCGAAGAGTCCCGGATTGTCCGTCTTGAAAATCAAACGCCCTCCCGGACGCAGAATACGGCGATACCTTTCCAAAAACGCGCGGTGCGTCAGACGGCGTTTCGCATGCCGCGTCTTCGGCCACGGATCGCAAAAATTGATATAGATCCCGTCGGCCTCCCCAGGGCCCAGGATTTCCTCCAGCGCGCGAATATCAAAAACGAGCAGCCGCACGTTCTTCAGTTCCGCCTCTCGCACCCGCTGGGCCGCTTTATAAAGAACGTCCTGCTGCGCCTCGATTCCGAGGAAATTGTTCTCCGGCTCCCTGGCCGCGATTTGGCTGATAAAGCCGCCCTTGCCCGCACCGAGTTCCACATAGAGCGGCGCAGGACGGCCGAAAATTTCTTTCCAACGCCCGCGCTCCGCCTCCGTCGCAGGCCTGTCCTTCGGATACACAAAATCGTCAAAGTCGTGGATTGCCGTATCAACCCACGGTTTTCTCCGCAATCGCAAACCATCATTCCCTTTCCCTGTTCGTATTGTTCCATTATACAGGCGCACCCCGTCGTCCGCAATCAAAAATTTCTTTGCGATTTCAAAGAATTTATGATTTAGTTGAAAATTATATGATATAATATATTTGTTTACGCATTGTTAAGGAATCACTAAACAAGTCAATTTATGGCCTTGCCAAAGGATTTTTTCGTCAGGCAAGAAAGATGGCGTGACGGCGTAGCATCGCTACGTCGAACGCCATCTGACACCGCATGGCGGAAAAGACTTGGCAAGGACGAAAAGGACTTGTTCGGTGATTCCTTCAGGAAGGATTGATACTTTTGGCACGACAGACGAAACGCATTCGGAAAAATATCCAAACGGCGCAAGAACTGGACGAGATTTTAGACGGCAAGCCGGAACAACGGCAGCACAAGCCTTGGGAAAATATCGTACTCGTCGGCGTCATCTGCCTGACGATGTTCCTTTTATCCTCGGGGTGGAACTATTTCGACGCCGTGAATAAGGGCATGTACAGTCTTCTGCTCGTCGCTCTGCTTCTGATGTACGCACAGCGGCGCATGGATATGACGCCGACTCGGGAAACCTGGATACGGCGCGGCATCTTCGCGGCGATTTCGCTGGCGCTGGTGCTTTTCGCTTACGCGGTATATCTTCAGTACCTCGTATAATCTCATTGTAAGGAAGGGTTAATACAATGTCGCAATTCGACGCGCGCAATATCAGCATGGTCATGGACCTCTACGAGCTGACCATGGCGGGAGGCTATTTCTCCGACGAGGCCATGGCCGAGTCGGTCACGTTCGACGTATTTTACCGCAACAATCCCGACAACGGCGGCTTCGCCATCTTTGCAGGGCTGGAGCAGATCATCGAATACGTGGAGAATTTCCATTTCTCGGCGGAGGACGTGGACTATCTCCGCAGCCTTGGCATTTTCAAAGAGGATTTTTTAGAATACCTGTCAAAATATCGTTTCCGCGGCGACATATACGCGTTTCCCGAAGGAACGGTCATGTACCCGAACGAGCCGATTCTTACGGTGGTCGCGCCGCCTATTGACGCGCAGCTTGTAGAGACGGCGATTCTCGCGCAAATCAATCATCAATCCCTGATTGCGACAAAATCCCAGCGCATCGTGCGCTCGGCGGCAGGCCGGGCGGTGTCGGACTTCGGCGCGCGCCGCGCGCACAACATGGACGCGGCAGTCTACGGCGCGCGGGCGGCGGTCATCGGCGGCGCGGTCGGCACGGCGACGGTTTTAGCCGGACAGCTTTTCCATCTTCCGGTCAGCGGCACCATGGCCCACAGCTGGGTCATGTATTACGACGACGAATACACCGCGTTCAAAAAATACGCGGAAAAATATCCCGACGCCACGGTTCTTCTGATCGACACCTTCGACGTGCTGCACTCCGGCGTACCGAACGCCATCCGCGTTGCGAAGGAAGTTCTGGCGCCGATGGGCAAACGGCTGAAAGGCGTCCGCCTCGACTCCGGCGACCTCGCCTATCTGTCGAAACGCGTCCGCAAAATGCTGGACGAAGCGGGGCTTGAAGACTGCAAGATCATCGTGTCCAACAGCCTCGACGAATACACGATTGCCTCTATCCTGCGTCAGGGCGGCTGCATCGACTCTTTCGGCGTCGGCGAGCGCCTGATTACCGCGAAGAGCGATCCGGTCTTCGGGGCGGTCTACAAGATGGTCGAGGTCAACAAAAAACGCGCCTGCATTCCGAAAATCAAAATTTCGGAAACCTTCGAGAAGATCACGAATCCGGGCCGAAAGCGCGTTTACCGCGTTTACGACGAAAACGGGCAAGCCATCGCCGACCTTCTGACGGGCTGGAACGAAACCCTCGATCTCTCGAAACCGTATCGCTATATCGATCCGGAGCAGCCGTGGAAACAGCGAAGTTTTGAAAACTGCACGGCGAAAGAGCTTCAGGTTTTGGCCGTCAAGGACGGAAAGCGCGTCGCGCCGCCGCCGCCTCTGACGGAAATCCAAGCGTATGTAAAGAAGCAGCTGCAAGAAGAGATATGGGAAGAGGAACAGCGTTTCGAGAACCCGCACCGTCATTATCTCGATATGAGCCCCTCTTACTACGAGATGAAAATGGATCTTCTCAGCGAAGCCAAGGAAAATACAAATAATAGCAAATAAGTAGAAAGGAGTTTTCGCGTGGACTTTGGAGCAGAAGAGCGCGTCGGGGAAGCCTGCGGCGTTTTCGGCATGTACGACCTTGACGGAAACGACGTCGCCTCGTCCATCTATTACGGATTGTATGCGCTGCAGCACCGCGGGCAGGAAAGCGCCGGCATCGCGGTTACAGACACGAACGCCCGCAAGGGGCAAGTCGCATGCCATAAAGATATGGGCCTTGTGCATGAGGTCTTTACCGAAGAAAGCCTCTCGCAGCTTTCGGGCAACTTAGGCGTCGGTCATGTGCGTTACTCAACGGCCGGAGGTTCGCTGCCGGAAAACTCCCAGCCCCTCGTCATCCGCTATATCAAAGGTA
>JAEERZ010000044.1 GCA_016286075.1 Selenomonadaceae bacterium | reverse complement strand
TTGCGTGATGCAATGCGGAAAAGGCTCGTCGCAGCCGCCGTAAACCAGCATCTTTTTCGCGCATTCCCCCAGCGCATGTTTCGGGCGCAGGGAAACCGCCCTCGTCTTCCACGGGGAAAAACGGGCGTACTCGCTGAATATTCCAGGCATAATCCCCGCCTTGTCAATTGCCTCCCTATAGAGCGCAATTACCGGAACTTGAACTGCAGCCGCCGCATGCATCAGCCCGCTGTCATTGCCGAGATAAAGAGACGACAGCGACACGACGGCCAAAGATTCCGGAATCGTCGTCCTCCCCACAAGATTCAGGACGACTCCTTTCGGAAGATTTTCCGTCAAATACTTTCCGTCCTCTTCCTCCGTCTTACCGCCCAAAAGGATAAAACGGATATCCGCGCCAAAACGCCCGATAATCAATTTGACAGCTTCCAGATACTTCTCCGCCGGGTATTTTCTTCCGTCGCCCCCGGCCCCTATCCCCAGCACCACGGGGATGCACTGCTCGGGAAGCTCGCGCAGCAGTATTTCAGCCGCCGTGTCCGCCGCCTTTTCTTCCACCCACAACTCCGTGGAATCGTCCTGCACACGAATCCCCATCGACTCAAGCAAATAGAAATTTCGTGCGGCCTCATGCACAATCTCCCGTGGGCTTATGATCGTCTGCGACAAAAATGCAGTCTCAAAACTCGTATCGACTTTTATCGCGGCATCGTCGCCACCCATTTCCTTGAAATACACCTTCAGCGCTGCGTCGCTGTACCCTACGCGTTCCCTCGAGCCGCTCATGTACGCAAGCATCATAGTCGTGCGCTTGTCGTCTCCCCATTGCGGAAGGATACACAGATCATACCGTCTGTCACGAAGGTGTTCCTCGCAAAAGATTTCCATCTGCTCCAAATAGCGCCCCGGATTATCTTCAAATCCCCAACGTTCAAAGGCAAACGCCTCATCGCAATGCGGGCACGTTTTCAAAAACGGCAAAATCGCGTTCCCCACCACCGCCGTGATATGCGCCTTCGGATAATTCCGCCGGACTTCTCGAAACAGGCCGCTGGTAAGAATCATATCCCCCAAGACGTCAAGACGGATGATAAGGATATTGTCCCGTTTCCCCGACGCTTCCCGAAACCCGTTTTCTGCAAAAGCGGGTTCCAAAGCGTCATGCAGCTTTTGCGGCTGGAACCGTCCGGAGGTCTGCATGATATGAAAATACCGTTCAAACGCTTCATGCACCTTCATATCTCAACCTCAAAGTATCTTCGACAGGAATTCCTTCGTACGCGCTCCTTGCGGGCGGTTAAAAATCTCTTCCGGCGTCCCTTCCTCCATGATGACGCCCTGATCGACGAAAAGCACGCGGTCGCCCACCTCCCGGGCGAAGCCCATCTCATGGGTCACCACAGCCATCGTCATGCCTTCCTGCGCCAGTTCTTTCATTACTTCCAAAACTTCCTTGACCATCTCCGGATCAAGGGCCGACGTCGGCTCGTCGAAAAGCATCACCTTCGGCTTCATCGCCAACGCCCGGGCAATCGCCACGCGCTGCTGCTGCCCGCCGGAAAGCTGCTCCGGATATGCCTCCGCGCGGTCGGCCAGCCCGACTTTCCGCAGCAGGCGAAGCGCGTCTTCTTCCGCTTCCGCCCTCGAAACGCCGCGCACTTTCATCGGTGCCAGCGTGATATTTTCCATCGCCGTCATATGCGGAAACAGGTTGAATCGCTGGAATACCATGCCGACCTCGGCGCGTACCTTATTGATGTCCGTTCCGCCGCCCAGCGTCATGCCGTCCACCGTAATCTCGCCGCTCGTCGGTTTTTCCAAATAATTCAGGCATCGGAGCAGCGTAGACTTGCCGCTGCCCGACGGGCCGATAATGACGACGACTTCCTTCTCCTCGATGTCAAGATTCACGCCCTTCAGTACCTCAACGCTCCCAAAGGACTTTTTCAGATTCCTAACGCTGATCATCGATCTTGTACCTCCGTTCGAGCCACGCGACGAGCCTCGAAATCGAAACCGTCATCACGAGATAAATGATCGCGACGCAAAGCCATATCTCCAGCGATGCGTAAGTCCGCGCGATAATGAGCTGTCCCCGGCGCGTCAATTCCTCGAAGCCGATAACCGACACCAGCGACGAGTCCTTCAAAAGCGCGATAAACTCGTTTCCCAGCGGCGGTATCACGCGGCGAGCCGCCTGTGGAACGATGATATAGCGCATCGTTTGCGACCAAGACATGCCGAGGGAGCGTCCCGCCTCCATCTGCCCCGCGTCAATGGACTGTATGCCGGCACGGAAAATCTCGGCCACATAGGCGCTGCTGTTGATACTGCAAGCTGCGATCGCCGCGACGAACGGGTCAATCCGCTGCCCCGTCAACACCGGAAGCGCGAAATACACCAAAAATATCTGCACCAAAAGCGGCGTCCCCCGCAGGAAATCCACATACACAGCCGCCGCCAAATGCACGGCCCGATACGTCGAAATCCGCGCGATGCCGACAAAAAGCCCGATAAATATACCAATCAACACTGACAGCACCGTAATCTTCACGGTGACGACCGCTCCCATAAAAAGCAGCGGCAGCGCCTGCGCCATCAGATCAAAATTCATTTCCAACCATTTCACCCGCCTCGGATAATAAAAAAACTATAAATAATATTATATTTCAACCGCATAAAATACGCAATAGAAAAGCCGCTCGTTTCCCGAATTTCGGGAAGCGAGCGGTCTTCATGAAGGGGCGTTATATATTACACTAAGATAATATGTTCTCTTACTCCGTGAACAGCGGCGTGGAATAGTACCTGTCCCCACTGTCGGGAAGCAATGCGACGATGACTTTGCCTTTGTTTTCCGGGCGTTTCGCCATCTCGATGGCGGCGTGCAAAGCCGCGCCCGAGGAAATGCCGACGGAGATGCCTTCCTTTTTCGCCAGCAGTTTCGCGGCGGCGAAGGAATCCTCTGCAGTCGCGCGGAAAACCTCGTCGTACACTTTGACATCCAAGACCTCCGGCACGAAGCCCGCGCCGATGCCCTGAATCTTATGCGGACCGGCTTTGCCTTCGGAAAGCACCGGGGAGTCGTCGGGCTCCAGGGCCACGACTTTGACGGCTGGATTTTTCTCCTTCAGATACGCGCCCGTTCCGGTGACCGTTCCGCCGGTCCCGACGCCCGCGATAAAAATATCCACTTTTCCATCCGTGTCATTCCAAATCTCCGGGCCGGTAGTCGCTTTATGAACGGCAGGATTTGCCGGATTCACAAACTGCCCCGGGATGAAGCTTCCCGGAATTTCTTTCGCCAGCTCGTCCGCTTTCGCGATGGCGCCTTTCATGCCTTTCGAGCCGTCCGTAAGCACAAGCTCGGCGCCATAGGCTTTCAGGATGTTCCGACGCTCCACGCTCATGGTCTCCGGCATGGTGAGAATGATGCGGTAGCCCTTGGCGGCGGCGATGGAGGCAAGCCCGATGCCCGTATTGCCGCTGGTAGGCTCGATGATGACGGAGCCGGGCTTGAGTCTTCCCTTCTCCTCCGCGTCTTCAATCATCGCTTTCGCAATGCGGTCCTTCACGCTGCCCGCCGGATTGAAATATTCCAACTTCGCAAGCACGGTCGCTTCCAACTGAAGCTCCTTCTCGATATTCACCACTTCCACCAGCGGCGTGTTGCCGATCAGTCCCAGCGTTCCCTTGTAAATGTTCGCCATTTTCGTTCCCCTCTTCCTATTTCGCGGCGGCAAAGCCGTTTTCCAGATCGGCGATGATGTCGTCTATATGCTCGGTTCCGATGGAAAGACGAATCGTGTTCTGCTTGATGCCCTGCTCCAAGAGCTCCTCCTCGGAGAGCTGGGAATGGGTCGTGGTTGCCGGATGGATGACGAGGCTCTTAACGTCCGCCACGTTGGCCAGCAGGGAGAAAATCTTCAGGTTGTCGATGAATTTCCACGCTTCCTTCTGCCCACCCTTAATCTCAAAGGTAAAGATGGACGCGCCGCCGTTGGGGAAATACTTTTTATAAAGGGCGTGATCCGGATGCTTCGGCAGGGAAGGATGATTGACTTTTTCCACCTGCGGATGCTTGGAAAGGAATTCCACGACCTTCTTGGTGTTTTCCGCATGACGCTCCAAGCGGAGGGAAAGCGTTTCCACGCCTTGGAGAAGAAGGAACGCGTTGAACGGCGAAATCGCCGCACCGGTATCGCGGAGCAGGATGGCCCGAATATAGGTCACAAAAGCCGCCGGCCCAACAGCGTCATAGAAGGATACGCCATGATAACTGGGATTCGGCTCGGCGATGTTCGCGTATTTCCCGCTCGCCTTCCAGTTGAATTTTCCGGCCTCCACGATGACGCCGCCCAACGTCGTGCCATGGCCGCCGAGGAATTTCGTCGCGGAGTGGACGACGACGTCCGCGCCGTGCTCGATGGGACGAATCAGGTACGGCGTACCGAAGGTGTTGTCGATGACCAGCGGCAGCCCATGCTTGTGGGCAATTTTCGCGATGGCGTCGATATCGGGAATGTCGCTGTTCGGGTTGCCGAGGGTTTCGAGATAAATCGCCCGCGTGTTGTCCTTGATAGCGCCTTCCACCTCGGAAAGATTATGGGCGTCCACGAAGGTCGTCTCCACGCCGTACTGCGGCAGCGTATGGGCCAGCAGGTTGTAGGTTCCGCCATAAATGGTCTGTTGGGCGACGATATGCCCGCCGTTCGCAGCCAACGCTTCAATGGTGTAAGTGATGGCCGCCGCGCCGGAAGCGAGGGCCAGAGCTGCGGTTCCGCCTTCCAACGCCGCGATCCTCTTTTCCAAAACGTCTTGGGTGGAATTCGTCAGGCGTCCGTAAATGTTGCCTGCGTCCGCCAGCCCGAAACGATCCGCCGCATGCTTGCTGTTTCTGAACACATAAGAAGTGGTCTGATAAATGGGTACGGCGCGCGCGTCGGTCGCCGGATCGGGCTGCTCCTGTCCTACGTGAAGCTGCAAAGTTTCAAATTTGTAATCGCTCATGATTTTTCTCTCCTTTGTATTTCATTATCAAGTTAATATTTCATCATTAAAGAAAACCGCCGGTTGTCTTAACGCATACAATACGGCGTGACGTCCGAAGGGCAGAGAAACGATGTGCTTTTGCCCTTTCTTTCGGACCATTGCATCGGCGTGCAACAACACATGGCCGTTCTCCCCGCTGCCTTGATTGGCTTCACAGCCGCCGCAAAATTGACGAAAATCATCGTTTCACCTCTCTTCCGTAAATTATTCGCATTATATCCCTTATTTCTTACCAAGTCAATAGGAATATAAAAATTATTTATTTCACTGACGAAAGCAGACAAAAACCGCCCGCTTCCCGCTGTGCGAGAAACGGGCGGCTCTTAAAATTTCATACAGCGATCAGCCGTTGCCGAACCATTTCTTGAAAATCTTGTCGTACTCGCCGTTGTCGCGGAGTTTCTTCAGCGCGGCGTCGATTTTCTTCTTCATATCCGGATTCTTCTTCGAGGAAGCGATGCCGTAATCCTCGGAAGTCAGCAGCTCCTCGAGGCGGCGAACGTCGGCGACGCCGCTCTTCGCGATGTAATAGTCGTTGACCGGGCGGTCGTTGACGACGGCGTCGACGCCGCCGGCTTTAAGCTCCATGAAGGTGTCGGCGGAGCTGTTGAACTCCTTGACAATGGCGCCGTCGATTTTCTTGACTTCCATGGCGCTGGTGGTGCCGATCTGCACGGCGACTTTCTTGCCCTTAAGATCGGAGAATTTCTTGATGGAAGCGTCGTCCTTCTTGACGATGATGGAAAGACCAGATTTGTAATACGGCTCGGAGAAATCAACTTTCTTCTTGCGCTCGTCGTTGATCGTCATGCCCGAAATGATGACGTCGAGGTTCCCGGCCTCCAGCGCCGGAATCAGGCCGTCGAAGTTGATGTTCTGAATCTCGGCCTTGTATCCCATTTCCTTCGACAAGGCGCGAATCAGGTCCATATCAAAGCCCTGATATTCCTTGCCGCCTACATCCTGAAACTCAAAGGGCGCAAAGTCCGCATTCGTTCCGATGCGAAGCACTTTTTCCGTCTTCTGGTCCGCCTTGGCGTCCTTCTTTTCCCCGCCCCCGCCGCAGCCGGCTGCGAGCGTCGCCAGCGCCAGAAGCGCCACCAGACATAACGTCATGAATCTCTTCATTCCAATCACCTTTCCCTTTCCTCTTGTATAAAAGTACAGCCCGGACGAGCCGGGCTGCATTGCACAATTTTGCAGTTCTTATTCAAAACGTCAGGCACGTGCTCCGCCTCTTTGGCCTTGTCTTACCGGCGATGCTTGCTGAAGCAGTCGCGGCAATAAACCGGGCGGTCGTCCTTCGGCTGGAACGGAACCTGCGTCTCCTGTCCGCACTCCGCGCAAACCACCGTAAACATCTGGCGCTCCTCACCGTTGTCACGGGTACGGCGGCGCTTGTCGCGGCAGTCGCGGCAGCGGGCGGGCTTGTTCTCGAAGCCCTTCTCCGCATAAAATTCCTGTTCGCCCGCGGTAAAGATAAACTCCTTGCCGCAGTCTTTGCACACCAACGTTTCGTCTTCAAAAGCCATGAAAAAAATCCCCTTACCTTTCGTCTTGCAAATCCCCGCTGCCGGTTCCTCCCGTCAGCAGAAATCAGACCATGATATCTACCGTCGTGCCGAGATTGGGGTCAAGACTAACCGGGACGCTTTCCAAAAGCTCCGCCACGGCTTCGCTTCCTGTCTCCATCGCCTCCTTGAGAACAGAGATTCCGAGCTGCTGCTGTGTCTGCGCCTGCGCCATACCGACGCTGAGCGACGCGATGCTCATATCCAGATCCAAGCCCCTCACTTCCTTTCCCACCACGATGATATTTCCTGTATTATAACGAATCCATTTGGAAAGTGCAAGCGTTTTCTATAGGAATCACCGAGACGTCAGAATCCGCAGTTGCCGGGGGATTTTTCGTCATGCGCCGCCGCAGTACTCTTCCCAAACGGAACGATACATCGCTTCGACATTTTTCATGTAGCCTTTCACGTCCATCAATCTCGAACCGCGAACGACTTCCCGGAGGCCGCCGTGAAATTTTTCCAGAATCGTCATGGAACCGGCGATGCTCGCGGCCTTTTTTACATATTCCGCGCTGTTGCCGGCGACCAGCTCCGGCAATCCGGCGTTTTCCAATATACTGGTTCCGATGCGCGCCGCATGCGTCGTGCCCCGCAGGGTAACGACAGGGACTCCCATGACGAGAGCCTCGCAAGTGGTGAGCCCTCCGGTAAACGGCGTCGTATCAAGAGCCACGTCGATATCGCGGTACTGCTCCAAATAATCCGGGCTGTACGGGCGAAGTTCCACCCGCGACAAATCGGCGCCCACCTCCGTCAGCCGCGCTTTCACCTCCGCCTCGCCGTCCGGCACGGAAGCAATCTTTCCTTTTATAAGGAGCCGCGAATTCGGCACCGCTTCGAGAACGGCCCTCCAAAGCACCAGCGTTTCCCGGCTCGCCTTCGCGAAATTATTGAAGCTGCCGAAGGTCACATAGCCGTTTCGCAGCGCGGGAGGCTCCGGCGAAAGCGCCGGCAGCGGACGCAGGAGGCTCGGATCGTAACAGAGGTGACATCCCTGCAGCCGCGCGAGGTGCTCGGAAAAATCTCCCGAATCCCGGTCCGGCGGTGAGCAATAGACGTCGGTCATGAAATAATCGATCTCTCGGAGCCCGGTGGATCCCACGTCCCCGATGGCCGTCATTTGAATCGGCGCGGGGCGATAGGCGAGCGTCGCGATGCTCGACCCTTGGGAATGTCCCGCAAAGTCCACGAGAATATCTACATGGTCGCGGTAAATGCGGCGCGCCGCCTCCTGCGGAGGAAGCCCCTGCAGGTCACGCCAGTTCACCGTGCTCCGCTTAAAACGCTGGGTAATATTGTCCGGCGTTCCCGTCATATAACAAAACACGTTGAAATCGAGCTTCGCGAAATTCCGGAAGAACGGCGACAAAAAATTCGCCACCGCGTGCTCGCGAAAATCAGGAGAAATGTAGCCGATCCGCATTTTCCGGTCCGGCACCGACGACGGACGCGTGTGCGGCATCGTGATCTTCGCGCCGAAAAAGCCGTTGATGCCTTCCCTGCGCGCCCTGTCCTGCTGTCCCGCCGACCGATAATTGGACAGGAACAGCGCCTTGCTGTAAAGCTCCTCTTTCACCGCCGGATCATGCAAAAGACCCGCCAGCTGGAAAAGATACTCCGCCGCCTCATCCGGCCGCGCCAAAAGATAGCAGGCGTCGGTCAAAAGACGTCCCGCCCTCTCCAAAATCGCCATATCGTAGAGCGCGATCTTCCCCATCCGTCCCTGCCCGAGAGCCCAAAGACGCTTCAGCGTATCGATGGCCTGACGCATCTCAAAGCGCAGGGCGTGAATCTCTCCCGCCACCAAAAGCAGCCGCCAATGATTTGGAGCGCTGTCCCACAAGCGGCGAACGACTACCTCCGCCGTTTCCTCTTCCCCCAGATACAGGGACGCCTGAGCGAAAAGCGCCTGCCCGTCCACATCGTCCATATCGTGGGCAAGAATTTCCCTGGCGCAGGCGCGCATACCTTTGAAATCCCCGTCGCGATAAAACCGGACGGCCGTCTCCAGCCACTCTTCTTTATTCTTTTTTATATCTGCATCCATCAATTCTTCCATGTCGTCCTCCGCCGTCCCACACGTTTGCGGGAGCGCAGCGCTTACCGAACTATCCCCGGCTCACACTTTTTATCAATATGTCTAAAACATTCGCCGTGAGAAAAAAATTTCCTCTTTCCTCCTCCAAAATTTCCCTCGGAAAAATTTTTCTCCTATCCGGTCCAAAAAAGATTTTTTCGTTGCAATCCAAACCTCTTCGCATTATAATTATATCAAGTATGAATTGTCTGACAAGATGAGAAGCGTCTTGCGGACAACGGGAAAGCCTGCGGGTGCTTCGGGCGAATCGCGTATCGCGGACCGACTAAAACACGCGACGGCTATCCTGCATCATCTATATTATTTATAAGGAGTGGAATGTATGAAGAAAAAGGCACTGGCGTTATTCATGGTTCTCTGCGTAGCGCTGACGACGGCTCTCGTCGCAGGCTGCGGCGGCGGTCCTAAGCCGCAGTCTTCCGGTTCCGGGTCCGGCTCGGGCGCGGCAGGCGCAAAGAACAAGCTCGTGATCTACACTTCGATGAAAGAAGCGCTGATCAGCGGCATCGTCGAGGGCTTCAAGAAGAAGAACCCCGGCATCGAAGTCGATTATCAGTCGGCTGGCGCAGGCAAGCTGATGGCGAAAATCGCCGCCGAGAAACAGAGCGGCCATATCCTCGCAGACGTCATTTGGACCAGCGAAGTTCCCGATTTCTATCAGATGAAGTCCCAGAACATGCTGGAAGTTTACAAGACCCCGATTTTCAACGAACTCCTGAACCCGTTCGACGATTACGATGGCAGCTTCACGGCGGCTCGTCTCGGCACCCTCGGCATCGTCTACAACACGGATAAGATCAAAGAAGCTCCGACCCAGTGGGCGGACCTCCTGAAGCCGGAATACAACAAGGGCTTCGGCATTGCCGACCCGGCTCTCTCCGGCACGTCCTACATGAGCGTCGCGCTGCTCGAGAAGCAGTTCGGCTGGGATTTCTTCAACAAGCTGCATGACAACGGCGCTCGCATCGGCAAAGGCTCCGGCCAGGTCGTTGACGACACCTCTTCCGGCGAGCTCGTCGCTTGCCTCGGCGTCGACTACATCACCAACAGCAAGATTGCCAAGGGCGCGCATCTGAAGATGGCGTATCCGCCCGAACTGCTCATGGTTCCGAGCCCGGTCGCGATCTTCAAAGGCTCGAACAACGTCGAAGCCGCGAAGAAATTCGTCGATTATCTGCTGAGCCAGGAAGCGCAGCAGAAGGTCGCCGAAGCCGGCACGGTTCCTGTCCGCAAGGACGTCAAGATTCCCGAGAAGTACAATCTCCCGCAGCCTGAAGTCGCTCTGAAGAACGGCATCAAGGTGAGCTACACCGAGATCCTTCCGAAGAAGGAAGAGACCATCAAGAAGTTCACGGAGATCATCAAGAAGTAAGACAACTATATGACGCCTCGGCGCGTCCGACAGGCGGCGGAACACGAGCGTTCCGCCGCTTGCTTTTATATCTATAAACAACAAGGAGGAAACTCATGGATAACAACGACATTATCCGTGTGGAAAACGTGTCGAAAGGGTATCCGAATCATCCCGTGCTCCAGAACCTTTCGCTCACGTTGAAAAAGGGCGAGTGCTTCACCTTGCTCGGCCCTTCCGGCTGCGGCAAGACGGTCTTGCTCCGCCTGCTCGCCGGATTTGAGTCCGCCGACGCGGGGAAGATTTACATCGGCGATACGCTGGTGAACGACCCCGAGGCGAAGATCGCCGTGCCGCCGGAAAACCGCGGTCTGGGCGTCGTGTTCCAGGATTACGCCGTCTGGCCCCACATGACCGTCTTTGAGAACGTGGCGTACCCGCTGAAAATCGCCGACCGTCCGAAGGATGAAATCAAGGAACGCGTCATGCGCATGATTGACATCGTCGGCATGAACGGCCTCGACAAGCGCCTGCCTTCGGAGCTTTCCGGCGGCCAGCAGCAGCGCGTCGCACTGGCCCGCGCCCTCGTCGCCGACCCGGCGCTCCTGCTCCTCGACGAGCCTTTGTCGAACCTTGATGCGAACCTGCGTGAGGAAATGCGTTTCGAGATCAAGGAACTGCAAAAGAAACTTGGCGTCACGGTGCTTTACGTCACCCACGATCAGGAAATCGGCCTCGCCATTTCCGACCGCGTGGCGATCATGGACGCAGCGGGCGCGATCCAGCAGATCGGCACGCCCTGGGAAATCTTCGAACAGCCGGTCAATCCTTTCGTGTTCAACTTCATGGGCATCGCGAATTTCATCGACGTGCGCAAGGAAAACGGCGCGCTCCTCGTCGGAAAAGGCAGCCAGCCGATTCCTTGGGAATCTCCCACGGGCCACGCCTTAGACT
>JAEERZ010000330.1 GCA_016286075.1 Selenomonadaceae bacterium | reverse complement strand
GATCACGACGCCGCTGGCCGACATGATCGATCTCGCGGACAAGCTGAAGGACGGCAATTTCCATCGGACGGGCGAGCGCACGGATCGCGGCGACGAATTCGGCGACGCCCAGCGCGCATTGTTCGATATGCGCGAGTCGCTGAACAAGTTCATGAAAGAAGTCGCTGAATCCACAACCCAGATCGCCGCGGCGGCGGAAGAGCTGACCGCGAACTCGTCCCAGACGGCGAAAGCGGCTCTCCAGGTCGCGGAGAACGTCACCGAGGCCTCCTCGCAGGTCGCGGTTCAGCAGGAAGCCGTGGACAGCGGCAAGGAGCGCATCGATACGATCTCGGGTGCTGTGGAGGGCATGCGCATCGAGGCGCAGCAAGTCGCAGAGAACTCCAACTCGGCGGCGCAGGAAGCCTCCAGCGGCAGCGGGGAGGTCGCTTCCTCCGTGTCGCAGATCAAGAACGTCGAAAATACCGTGCAGGAAACCGCGGAACTCGTCGACAAGCTCGGCGAACGCTCGAAGGAAATCGGCATGATCGTCGACACCATCGCGGGCATCGCGGGACAAACGAACCTCCTGGCGCTGAACGCGGCTATCGAGGCAGCGCGCGCCGGAGAGCATGGCCGCGGATTCGCGGTCGTCGCGGAAGAAGTCAGGAAGCTGGCCGAGCAATCCCAGACGGCGGCGCAGCAAATCGCCGACCTGATCGGCGCCATCCAGAACGACACCAGCAGCGCGGTCGCCGCGATGCAGGAAGGCCGCACGGCGGTCGTCGAAGGCGCGCAGTCCGTCGAAGCGCTGCGCGACGTGTTCGACCATATCCAGCAACTCATCGAGCAGGTTTCTGCGAAAGTGCAGGCCATGTCGGCGTCGGTCACAGGCGTCGCAAAAGAAGCCGAAGGCGTTGCTCGCGAGATGCAGAACATCGACAACGGTGCGAAGCGCGTTGCCGACGAGATGCAGTCTGTTTCGGCGGCGGCGGAAGAGCAGTCCGCTTCCTCTGACGAGATCTTGTCCGCCAGCACCTCGTTGGCCAAGCTCGCAACGGGTTTGCAGAACGAGCTGAAGAAGTTCCAGTTCTAAGATTTAACAATAAAAGCATCCCTTATGGAATCGTCCGTAAGGGATGCTTTTTATTCGGCAAAATCAAGATTATGTCCGAAAGGTTTTGGTTTTGGCTTTGACTTGTACGACTGTTGATCATTGTGTAAATAATCAAAGGAGAGGGCGTCGCCCTCTCCTTTGTATCCTCTCCCACAAGAGGGGCAAGCCCCTCTTGACTCCCCAAGGGCTCTGCGGAGCCGGGATTCCGCGGTGAAAGCTCAGAATAACTTGTCAGATTGTTTATCCCGCGATTCTGCCTCTTGATAATTTCAACTTTAGCCCATTTTTGCGAATTAGGTTGTGGCAAAGCCAGGTCCCTGCCTTCCTCTCGAGGCCATAACATCCGGTGGATTATTTCGAGGGCCGTCGCCGTCCCCATAGGGGAAGCCTATAACATTGCAGATTTTTATTCCCTTCCGATCCAGCCGATTTCCGTGTAGATCATGCCGTGCTTGCCCCGATCGGAGCGCATCAGGGAAACGCCCTTTGCCTCCGTTTCTCCCTTCGGCGGATCGATTTGCGGCCATTGCGATTCCCCTTGAAAGACGGCGTTCCGCACCAGCGTGATGTGCGGAGAGAACCGCTTGCGGTCGTAAGGAATCGACCGGGCCGCCAACGCGCCGCGCAGCTTTTTCACATAAGAGACAAGCGCCTCGTTTTTCTCAAGTCCCGCCCAGTAGAGATTCCCAAAACTCCCGACGCCGTCGAGACGCAGCCAGACCGGCCGGAAGGTTACCGACGAAGCGGCGTCCATGACCGCCTCCGGCGCGGCATATTCTCCGATGAACGCCAACGTCAGATGCAGATTTTCCGGCGGCGGAAACCGTCCCCGCACCCCGAAAGCCCGAAGTTTCTCCTGGAACTCCGTCAACGCCCGCACCATCGACTCGTCAAACTGAATCGCAAGAAAAAGCCTCATATTGACCTCCTCATCCTCCATGCTGCAGGACTATTTTTCCTCCTTCGTCCCCGCCAGCAGAAACACCGTGGACAGGATCAGAGCGGAGCCGAGGACGTCCAGAAATCCGAAAGGGATATGCAGCATCAAAACGGAAAGCAGGATCGCCGT
>JAEERZ010000329.1 GCA_016286075.1 Selenomonadaceae bacterium | reverse complement strand
AGCGGCGTTTCCTACATCGCCCAGTCCGGAGGGTCCATTCGCGACGACAACGTGATCGAGACATGCGATAAATATGGGATCGCCATGGCGATGACCCATATCCGGCTGTTCCATCACTAAGCGACTTTTATTTGGTTTGTTTTCCTTTTGCGACAGGTTTCGATACTGGCTTATACGATTGCGCATATTCATCGTAAATCGTTCTCGCAGGGGCGCCGCCCCTGCAACCCTGCAAAGGGCGTTCCCCCCTTTGCATCCCCCCTTAGGGGCCTGCGGGCCCAAGATTCCGCGGTGAAAGCTTAGAATAACGTGTCGGATTGTTTATCCCGCGATTCATCCTCTTGGCAGCTTATACTTTAGCCCATTTTTGCGGGTCTGGGTTATAGCGGAGCAAACGATATGCTGACTTTCTAATTTGGCTAAAGCTTAAGCCATTGTAACCATGAACGCGGGATAAATGCTTGACTAAGCTATCACAATCGTTCGTCGCGGAATCCCCGGCTCCGCAGAGCCTTTCAGGGGTGTCCAGCGGGGACGTAGTCCCTGCTGGTGGGGAAGTTTGAAGGGGCGAAGCCCCGTCAAGCCTATTGAAAGATGCAAAATTAAAGCAAACGTACAAGCCAATATAAAACCTTTTCGCTAAAGAGAAAATAAAGAATCGCCCCGCCGAAGTTTTTCTTTCGACGGGGCGATTCTTGCCTATTTCTTTCTTTTGCTTCCTGCTTTCACTACGGCGGCGGCCACTTCTTTGAGCGAGAGCCGCTTTTCCATGCTGTAGCGCTGCATGCGCCGGTACGCTTCGCTTTCGCTGATATTGTGCGCCTGCATCAGGATTCCTTTCGCGCGGTCCAGAAGTTTTCGCGTTTCCAGCGAATCCCGCATGGCGAAAAGCTCTTCCTCCAGCGACTGCATTTCCTGCCAACGGGAAAGGGCGATCTCCATCGCCGGGAAGAGATTCTTTTCCTCGACGGGCTTGACGAGGTAGGCGAGTACCCCGGCGTCTTTCGCCCGCTCGATCAGCTCGGCGTCGTCGAAAGCCGTCAAGAGCAGCACCGGCGCCAAGTGGTCCGCCGCGATCAATCGCGCCGCCTCGACGCCGTCCATGTCCGGCATCTTGATATCCATGATGACGAGGTCGGGGCTTGTTTCCCGCACGATGGCCACAGCGCGGCGGCCGTTCGCCGTCTCGCCGACGACTTCGTGGCCCGCCTCCTGCAAGATTTCCTTCAAATCCATGCGGATGACCGATTCGTCGTCGGCAATCACGATTTTCAAAGGCTTCATGTTTCCGCCTCCCCAATCAGATTGTTTCGCGGCAGCGTGATTGTCGTCCGCGTGCCGTTGTCGTTTTCAAAGGAGATTTGGCCGCCAAGATCGTCTTCCACGATCGTCCGTACAATATGAAGTCCGAGGGATTTCGACGTCTCCGGCCGGAAGTCCTCCGGCAGGCCGACGCCGTCGTCGCGGAGGGTGAGGATGATATTCTCTTCCTCTGCGCGGACGTCAAGGCAGATCTTTCCGGCGCTGCGTTCCGGGAACGCGTGTCCGATGGCGTTCAGCAAAAGCTCGTTGAGCACCAGCGCAAGGTTGGTGCAGCGGCTTTGAGGAATCGGGAGGTCGTCGCCGGTGAACTGCCGTTCCAGCCGAAAATCCGGCGCGAGGGCCGAGGCCGAGAGCAGGTCGAGGATTTCCTCGGCCAGCGCGTGGAGACAGACGGGGCGGGTGCCTTCGCGGGAGAGCAGCCGATGGAGCGCGGCGATGCCCTGTATGCGGTTCACGCTTTCCCCCAGGGCGTCCTTGACCGCCGCTTCCGGCGCACGGCGGGCCTGCAAGCGGAGCAGGCTCGCGATGGTCTGCAAATTGTTCTTGACCCGGTGATGGATTTCCCGGATTACGGTTTCCTGCAGGGCCAGCTCTTTTTCCTTTTGCCGGAGGGCGGTGACGTCCTCCACCACGACTACGCGGCGCAAAAGCTTTCCGCCCGCGAGAATCGGAAGGTCGCGTCGGAGCAGCGTGAGGCCGCCGGCCTCGATTTCCTTTTCCGTCGGGCGCTCCGGCGTAATCGTTTCCCGCGTGATATGGCGGATGAGTTCCGGCGCGTCGAGCCGTACGCCGAGGAGCGAGCCGACGCCGAGCACGCGGAAAATGTGCTGCGCGGCGGCGTTGGCATAAATGATCCG
>JAEERZ010000328.1 GCA_016286075.1 Selenomonadaceae bacterium | reverse complement strand
TGCCCGCGCCGACGCGGTAACGCTTGTGCGCGTCCGTGATTTCCAGTTCGTGTTCTTTGTTGTCCGTGTAGTCCTTACGGAATACCATATAGCGCAGGCGCTGGTTTTTGTCCACCAGCGGCAGCATGTTCAGTTTCGATTCCCAGATGATGTCGTTGGCTTCGGAGAGCGTCAGGTCGGCGTCCGCGTAAACGAGACGGTCAAAGGGAGTCATGAATTCCGAGACCGGCGTGTCCATCGTCATGCGCGTGATGCGATAATCGCGGCTGGTGACGATGCCGAGGAGCTTGCCCGTCGGCTCGCCGTCTTCGGTGACGGCCATCGTGGAGTGGCCCGTTTGCGCCTTGAGCTTCAGCACTTCGCCGAGGGTCGTCGTCGGCTTGATGTTCGAGTCGCTGGAGACGAAGCCGGATTTATAGCTTTTGACGCGGCGCACCATCTGCGCTTCCTGTTCCGGCGTCTGCGAGCCGTAGATGAAGGACATGCCGCCTTCTTTCGCGAGGGCGATGGCCATGCTGTCGTTGGACACTGCCTGCATGATGGCCGAGACCATCGGGATATTAAGGCAGAGAGACGGCTCTTCGCCTTTCTTGTATTTCACCAGCGGCGTTCGAAGGGAGACGTTTGCCGGAATGCAATGCTCGGAGGAGTACCCCGGCACGAGAAGGTATTCGCCAAAGGTATGGGACGGTTCATCATAGAAAAATGCCACTGCTGATTCCTTCTTTCTTCAATGGAGTAGGGCGAAAATATTTTTACTATTATAATTCTTTCCGCGTTGTTTGACAACTGTTTTCGGCATGTTTTCCTCTTTCTATGCAACGCGTGGAAAGTTTGTTATAATAACCCCGTATGTGTAAGTCGATTGCCGAAAAATTATTTTTCGGCGGGGTAAGTTAGATGTTTGCATTTAAGAAGAGAGTTCTTTGGATTATATTGCTGTGTACGGTTATGACCGCGTTGCTCGTCGGCGGCGTGAGTATTTTTATGTCCATTCTCCATACGCGGGAAGGCGCGGATCGGGAATTGCAGCTCCAATGCGAGAAAACGGCGGCCGACGTCAGCGCCGTGTTTTCGAATATTCGTCTGGCGGTGGATTTCGGCAACCGGTTGATGCTCGACGGGTTCCGCCGCTCGCCGGATGTACTTAACAATGCGGCCGCATTGCAGGCCTTTACCGATGTGCTCGAAGATCGCGTCGTTTCGCAGGCGCGGTTCATGCCGGGGTGCGTGGCCGTATACGTGCGATACGCTCCGGAGCTTCCGGTGGAAGGATTCTTTTATACTCGGGAGGATGGAGACGAGCTGCGCAGTCATCCGATGACGCCGCTGGAGAAATACGACCCTTCCGATATGGAGCACGTCGGCTGGTATTATGAGCCGCTCCGCGCCGGCAGCGCAATCTGGACGGCTCCTTATGAAAACAAGAATCTCGATCTGCACATGATTTCTTACGTCATCCCCGTCTATTATAAGGAGCGGACGGTGGGAGTCATCGGCATGGACGTCGATCTCAATTATTTGAAGCTTTCGTTGACGGACTTCCAATCTGACGACGCCGGATATACTTTCGTGACATACGACGACCGGATCGTTATTCATGAGGATATTCCCTTCAATACGTCGATGAAAGAGGAGCCGGAGTTGGCGTCTCTTGCTGCCGGGTTGGAGAAGGCGCGGCGCGAACAGGCGAGCGTGGGCGACTACGAGTATCACGGCGTGGATAAGCGATATGCGCAAAAGAACTTGGAATCGGGCATGACGCTTTTTTGGTGCGCGCCGGAATCGGAAATCTACAAGGATACGGACAAGCTGAAATACAGGCTGATTGCCGTCATGGTCTGCGCTACCGGTTTTGTGATGTTCATCATGAACGCCGTGCTGAACCGCTTCATCCGCATCGCGACTACCGACGCTTTGACGCGGCTTCCGAACCGGGAACGTTTCGGCGCGTTTTTCGCCCATGCGCAGAACAGTCGAAAAGACTATGTGTTCTTTCTGCTGGAGATTGATAAATTCAAGCATATAAACGATACTTTCGGCCACGAGAAAGGGGACAAAGTGCTTCGCCGCGTGGCGGCGGCTCTTCGGAAAATCAGCAAGCGAGGCATGATTGCCCGATGGGGCGGCGACGAGTTCATCGGCATGCTGCCGACGGCGGTGGCGGAGGGGCGGCTTCGCACG
>JAEERZ010000327.1 GCA_016286075.1 Selenomonadaceae bacterium | reverse complement strand
GGCGCCGACTCGTCGAAAAGCAATTCGTTCCTCATGCTGAAATTGGTATCGCAATCGACGCGGCTAATCTCGCCGCCCGTCAAATCATAGACGCGCAGCTCGTGACGGTTTTCCAGCTCGGTCATGGTCTTCGCGTCATAGCCTTTTTCGTAGTCTTCCGGCGCAGGTGCGATCAGGACGTCCACATAGAGATATTTCCGCCCGTCCCTCATTTTCACCAGCACGGGATGGATGCCGTTGGACCGCACGGAATCGGTGAACACTGTTTCCTCCTTGCTGAGGATCCCGTCGCTGCCTGTCGCCGCCGCGCTTCCGCGAATGATATGGATTCCGTTGGCGTCGCCTTTGACCTCGATCGTGCTCAGCACGGAATCGCCGAGGAAAGCCCGCATCGGCGTTCTCGGCTCGATCTCCATGCACCACTGGTCGGGGGCATGACGGTATTTCTCCTGGAAGCAGAAGCCGTTGACGTCGAAGGTCAGGCTCGCCGTGTAAATCGGGGCATAGGGGTCATCGGAAAGACTGAACATGTTGAAGTAAAACGTCGCGCCGCAGGGGTCCAAGGTCCACGAGCAGCCGCCTTCCTCCATGATTTTCAGCACCTTGACGGCCAGATCCGTCACGGTTCCCGAAACGAAGGGACCGTCGGGATAATTGCGGCGCAGCACGATGGCTACCTCGTTGGCGAGCATCGGCTTATTGATGAACACGTCGTCCAGGGTCAGCGCCGCCCCTGTGGCGGTATCGTAGTTCCGCCCTATGACGGCGAAACGCCCGCGCATCCCGCCTCCATACGCGGCCTGTGATTCGGCGAAGCTCACGGCCAGGGAATCCGCGCGATGGACATAAAGGGATTCGATGACGTCCGGTCCTTCTTCATCTCCAACCGCCGACGCTTCCACACCGTAGCCCTCCAGCGTCACCGTCAGAGGGAGCCATGAATCCGACGGCCCGTCGATCAATATGCCCGAAAAATGTCTTTTTTCCGCCGCCCACTCCGGTTTGGAATACACGGAATAGGTCCGGAGCGGGATCGGCGTCCCAAGGTCCGTTTCAAAGTCCGACGCCTCCGCCGCAGCGCGGAACGGCGCGAAAGATTGCGGCGCGTCGGAAACGGCCCCGAAAAGGGCAAAGGACGCCGCTATGGCGAGCGCTAACTTCTTGTGTCTTTTCATATATGCCTGCCTCCTGTTTCCATCCTGCTGCTTCAGCAAGAAGAATCCTGTAATCACGGAATCGTAATATTACTGCAGGAACAACTGCTCGATGACCGCAAGAGCGGCGTCGGCCATGGCCGCGCCGTCGTGCCCTACGCCCGAGACCGTGGCGGCCTGCCAGTTGAACGGCACGTCCATTTCGGCAGCTTTCTCCTGCGCGACGGCGAAGAAATTCTTGCCGCGCTCGAGGCGGTTCATGCCCTGCGCGTCGGCCTCCGGCGTCTGGCGCAGGTTCTCCGTTCGCTTGGTGTCCGCCTCGCCGAGCAGGATCACGACGGGCTTCGCAAAGGCCGCCGCCAGTTCCTCGTCCGAAATCGGTACGCCGTCCAATCCGTAAGGGAAGCGCGCGTTCTCGTCGGGCATCGTGTACCAGCCCGCGTTCGCCGGCATGATAAGATTCGCCTCTGTCGGGCCGCCGAAAAGCGCGTAGCGGTGGACCATCTGCGCGCCCGCGGAGTGGCCGAAGACGGCCACAGGACTCGACGCCGCGCCCATGCGCTCCTTGACGTCGCGGATCACGCGATCGACGACGGGGAAGACCCATTCGTCCTTCGGCTGGAGATTGCCTTTCCCGTTCGTCTTGTCCATGAGATTTCCGATGTTGTAATACCGGGAGCCCGGATATTTCGCGTCGGTGAACTCGGGGCAGACGATCAGGAGCCCGTCTTCGTCGGCGAAGCGTTCCCAGCTTGCGCGGTAGTCGTCGGCGTTCCGGTTCATGCCGTGAAACACGAACACGATGGGACGCCCCGGCGCCCAATTCGCCGCACGATAGCAGTAAACCGCGAGCGGCGCGGTCGTAGCCCCCGTCGGCTCCTGCATCTCATAGACTGATTCGCCCACGGGAAGCTCCCGCGCGAAAGCGACGGAAGCCGTCGCAAAAAGTACTATCAAAGCGACAGCAAACATTTTCAGTATATTGTTTTTCAATCGCTGTACCTTCTTTCTGAGAGTTGAGAGTTGAGAGTGAAGA
>JAEERZ010000326.1 GCA_016286075.1 Selenomonadaceae bacterium | reverse complement strand
GATTGACGACGGGCTTTTTTTCGGCGGAAACGTCCCACATAACGGTTATGAGCTGGAGCGATTGTTTGGCGTGCGGAAGAAACGTTTAAGCCGAATGATTCCCGAACCGATTTGGAGGGAGATGATAAGACGCAAGGAATCCGGCGTCGGCATTGCCCAACAGCTTTTAGATGCGGGGAACGATATCAAGGTCATTTGTGAGGAAAACATAAGCAATATTTCCTTCAACGGTGAAATGATCCATACGGAAGGAACGCCGGAGGCGGTACGCTCTGTAATTCAGGATGACGTATATTTTCATGGGTATTGGCTCGGTTACGGGTTTTGGCTGGCGTTTGAAAACGTTATTCGAACGGAGCTCGTCTTCCCGGAGATCCAGGGGGGGAGAAATCAAGAACTTGCGCAAATGATGAGTAAAGAGCGCAATTCGACGGCGGTTCATATTCGCCGGGGAGACATGGTAAAGCTGGGATGGGCTACGTCCATGGCATGGCATAGAGCGGCGGCCTCGGCGGCTGAAAAAGAGTGGCGCCCCGAGCATTATTATTTGTTTTCCGACGATTTGCCCTGGTGCATGGAGCATCTGGACGAACTTGGTCTTGCGGGAGAAGCGGCCAAGTTAGTGCCCGTGGACGGTAATGTGGGAGAGAATGCATATATCGATATGCAGTTGATGTCACTTTGCGCGCATCGACTGATTCCGCGCAGTTCCTTCAGCTTGGCAGCGGGGATGTTCTGCAGCCGGAAGGACAAAGCGGATCTGATTGGCTGGGGGAAGTGACGAACATATGAAGGTTTTGGTAACGGGTGGGGCCGGGTATATCGGCAGCCATGCGAATCGGGTTTTGGCGCGGCAGGGCGTCGAGACGGTGGTTTTGGACGATTTGTCCAACGGACATCGGGAAGCGGTGACGGAGGGGCGGCTTGTTGTCGGAGATATGGGCGACCGCGCGTTGCTCGACGAGCTGATGACGGCGGAAAAGTTTGACGCGATTATGGACTTCGCGGCGTTCATCGAGGTTGGGGAGTCGGTCGAAAATCCGGCAAAGTATTACGAGAACAACGTGGTGAAGCTGAAGACGCTGTTGGACGCGGCGGTTGCGCACAAGATCCGCTATTTCGTGTTTTCGTCGACGGCGGCGGTCTTCGGCGAGCCACGCTATGTGCCGATTGACGAGGCGCATCCGAGGGAACCGATCAATCCTTACGGTATGACGAAGCGGATTGGCGAGGCGATGCTGGATGATTATGGCCGCGCCTACGGGCTTGTTTCCTGCGCGTTCCGGTATTTCAACGCGGCAGGGGACGCGCCGGACGGCGCAATCGGCGAGGCGCACGAGCCGGAGAGCCATTTGATTCCGCGCGTACTTCGGGCGGCGAAGGGCGGACGCGCGATGAAGGTCTTCGGCACGGACTATGACACGCGGGACGGAAGCTGCGTTCGCGATTACGTCCATGTGGAAGACTTGGCGGAGGCGCATTATCTGGGGCTTCGCCATATCATGGAAACGAACGAAAGTGAGCAGTTCAACCTCGGCAGCAGCGAGGGATTCACCGTGTTGGAACTGATTCGAGAGGCGGAGCGCGTGACGGGCGGGAAAATCCCCTATGAGTTAGCGGAACGCCGTCCCGGAGATCCGGCGACGTTGATTGCTGCGAACAAAAAGGCGAAAGAAATCTTGGGATGGGAGCCGAAGCGAAGCGACCTTACGACGATTTTGCGGGACGCTTGGAATTGGGAGCAGAACCGGAAGTATTAGTTTGGAGTGATTTGTGCTTGCAAGAAGGGTCGCTCCAAGCTTTGGCTTAATTTGCACGAGTGTTTCATTAAAGCGTTTCTTGATGTAAGGAGGTTGTGTCATGGGAGTTGTCGGAGCCGTCGTCGTGCCGCATCCGCCGCTGATTATGCCGGAAGTCGGGCGCGGCGGGGAGAAAAAGATACAGGCGACGATTGACGCATACCGCGAAGCGATGCGCCGAATGGCGGCGTTGAAGCCAGATACCGTGGTGATTTCCAGTCCGCACGCGACGATGTACGCCGATTATTTCCATATTTCGCCGCGGGAGCGTGCGGAGGGAGATTTCGGCGATTTCCGCGTACCGGGATTGAAGCTCTCGGCAGAATACGACGCGGAATTCGTGAAGACGATTTCGCGCCTGCTCTCAGAGGCGGGCGTGGACGGCGGTACCGAAGCGGAGCGAATCCCAAAACTCGACCAC
>JAEERZ010000325.1 GCA_016286075.1 Selenomonadaceae bacterium | reverse complement strand
GATGCAGCGCGCTGCCGCGTTCCTTCACACCGTGCAAAGTGCGAAGGAAAACGGGATTCTGCGCAAACGATCCGTCCTTCATGGCGTTGTCGAGACGCACGTCGTCCTGCAGCACCACGCGGCCGGAACCGAGATTGATGTGTCCCGCTTCGGAATTGCCCGTCTTGCCCTCCGCGAGACCGACGGCCGGACCGGACGCCTCGAGCTTCGCGTACGGATGGTTTTTCAGCAACATATCCCATTCCGGCGTCGCCGCGGTGAAGATCGGATTGTTGCCGGTCGGCTCGTCAAGACCCCAGCCGTCACAGATCAGCAGAAGGACTTTGCCTGAGTTTGCAAAACGGAACAGGGGAGAGCCGGTCATTTCTTCGGGCTTTTCAAGTCCCATGGCGGACAGGACCGTCGGCGCGACGTCGCAGAGCCGGCCGGTCGTCTTCAGCTGTTCGACGCCTTCGCCGAGCGCGACGCAGGCGACGGGATTGGTCGTGTGCGAAACGTGCGGCTTGCCCTCGGGCGTACGCAGCACTTCGATGTTGCCGTGGTCGGCGGTCACAAGAACAGTGTACCCCTTTTCACACGCGTGCGCAACGACTTTACCGACGTATCTGCTGATCGCTTCGCAGGCGACGGGCTTTGCGGAATCGGAAGACGTATGCCCGATCACGTCGCCGTTCGCGAAGTTTGTGACGATGAAATCATAGCCCTTGTCCAGACCGTCGCAAAGCGTCTGCGCGACCTCCGGAAGTTTCAGTTCCGGAACGGTCTCGAACGGAACGCCCTTCGGGGAAGGGATGCGGATATCGTCCTCGCCTTCAAACGGCTTCTGATTGCCGCCGTTGAAGAAGAACGTGACGTGCGCATACTTTTCCGTTTCGGCGATGCGAAGCTGGGTCAGCCCCGCTTCCTCGATGACCTCGCCAAGCGTCTTCGTCAGCGCTTCCGGCGGATAGGCGATTTTCACGTTCATGCCCGCCTCGTACTGCGTCATCGTGACATAAGCGGGACGAAGAGACTCGTCACGCACAAAGCTGTCAAAGGTCTCGTCAGTGAACGCGTGCGTCAGCTCCCGCGCACGGTCGGGACGGAAATTGAAGAAGATTACGCCGTCCTCCGGTTTCATGCCGTCGTAACCGTCCAGCACCGCCGGAATCACGAATTCGTCCGTGACGTCCTGCGCGTAAGAGGCGGCAATCGCCGCAGCCGCGTCTTTTTCCTTCACGCCGTCGGCATGGGCGATGGCTTCGTAGGCCTTTGTCACGCGTTCCCATCTCTTGTCGCGGTCCATCGCATAGAAACGGCCCGAGATCGTCGCTATTTTTCCGACGCCGATCTCCGCAAGCTTTCTCTCCAAATCCGCCAAGTATCCGTCCGCGCTCTTCGGCGCGACATCACGCCCGTCGAGGAACGCGTGAATCCAGACTCTAGAAAGCCCTTCACGCTTCGCCATCTCGATCAGAGCGTAAAGGTGATCGGTATGGCTGTGAACGCCGCCGGGCGAAACGAGCCCGAAAAGATGCAGCGCGCCGCCCTGTTTCTTCACCGTCTGCATGACGCCGGAAAGCGCCTCGTTCTTGAAGAACGAACCGTCGCGGATCGCGCGGGTAATGCGCGTAAGCTCCTGATAAACGACGCGTCCCGCGCCGATATTCGTATGGCCGACTTCGGAGTTTCCCATCTGCCCATCGGGAAGGCCGACGGCCTCACCCGAGCAGAGAAGCTCCGTCACCGGACACGACTTCATGAGCCCGTCGATGATCGGCGTCTTGCCGACGGCAACGGCGTTGTCCGTCGCCGCCGCGTCGCCGTTCCCCCACCCGTCCATAATGACGAGCATCACAGGCGCATTTTTGAGTTTTGCCATAATTACCTCCGATAAAGAAGGAGCGGAGTCCATTCCCGTCTCTCCGCCCCCTTTTTGTTTTCGATATTCAATCCGTCCTGCTGATTTCCTTTTTCTCAGCTTCAGCCTTTGCCTTCGGCTTTTCCTGCTTCTTGCCGAACTTGACGATCCGGCTGAAATCCTGCGCCTTCAACGAAGCGCCGCCCACCAGCGCGCCGTCCACGTCGGGCTTTTCCATCAGGCCGTCGATGGTATCGGGCTTGACGCTGCCGCCGTAAAGGATACGGATTGCATCTGCCACCTCGGCATCGTAAAGCCCTGCCAGCGTCGCGCGGATCATCTCACAGACCTCCTGTGCCTGTTCGAAGGTCGCCGTCTTGCCGGTGCCAATAGCC
>JAEERZ010000043.1 GCA_016286075.1 Selenomonadaceae bacterium | reverse complement strand
TACTGTTCGCGGGTGCGGCCATGAACCGCGATTGCCGCCACGCCTGCAGCCTCGGCTCGTCGTGCCATATCTATCGCATTTATGTTTTCCGAATCCCAGCCGATTCTCATTTTTACTGTCACAGGCAGCCGCGTTGCCCGAACCAACGCTTCCATGATACGGCCTGCCCTTTCAGGGTCCCGTAAAAGTGCAGAACCCGCGCCGTTTTTCACAATTTTCGGCGCGGGACAACCCATGTTGAAATCAATGACGTCCGCACAGCCTAAAGTCTCGACGTAAGCCGCGGCTTCCGCCACCGGTTCCGGCTGAGCGCCAAAAAGCTGCATTGCCAGAGGACGTTCCTCGGGCACCGATTTCAGCATGGTCAATGTTTTTTCATTACGAAATCTGATGCCTAAGACGCTCACCATTTCTGCGAACGCCATCGCACATCCCATTTCACGGGCAAGGATGCGATACGGCGTATCCGTAACGCCCGCCATCGGCGCGAGAAAAATCGGCGTAGGGAAATCAAGATTCCCAATCTTCATTGCGCTTTCTTATCCTCACTTTTTTTCTCGTCCGCCGTAAGGTTCCGTTCGTAAAGCACGCGCAAGCCTGTCAATGTCAGGAAATTGTCGACTTTTTCAATCGTCTTGGATTCCCGGGAGATCATCCGGGCCAATCCTCCCGTAGCTATAACTTTCATTTCCTGCTTCATTTCCGCTTTGATGCGGCGGACGATTTCATCGATTTGCCCAACGAAGCCGAAAATTACGCCTGCCTGCATGCCTGTCACCGTATTCTTGCAAATCACCGTTTTCGGCGTTACGAGCGCGACACGGGGAAGCTGGGCCGCCCTCTGGAACAGCGCTTCGGTCGAAATGCCGATGCCCGGCGCGATAACGCCGCCCAAATAATCTCCGTTTCCGTCCACGATGTCGAAAGTCGTAGCCGTGCCGATATCTACAACAATCAACGGACCGCCGTACTGTTCGAAAGCGCCGACCGAATTGACGATACGGTCCGCGCCGATTTCCCGCGGGTTCTCATAACGAAGCCGTATGCCGGTCTTGATACCCGGTCCGACGATCAGCGGGCGCAGATGAAAATATCGTTCGCACATTTTTACCAATGGAACCACTAACGGCGGCACCACGGAAGAAATGATAATCGCGTCGATATCCGTCATACGGATTCCCTGAAAACGGAACAAATCGTTAATCAGCATTCCGTATTCGTCGCCGGTTTTTTGTCGGTCCGTAGAGATACGCCAATGTTTCATCAGGCGCTTTCCCTCATACGTTCCAAGGACGATATTGCTGTTGCCGATGTCAAAAACTAAAAGCATAGTTTTCCTCCAAAATCCCCGGCCGTTTTTTCCGTCATGTTGTGGCAGCTGGCGCTCGACGTAATGGTGTGATTACGACTTCGCGTTCTCTTCCTTGTCTGACGAAAAATCCTTCGACAGGAATATAATGTTTATTAATTTCTTGGACGAATAGACACGTCCCCCGCTAACACGCGGCGACGCCCCGTCGGCGTGTCGATCAGGAGCGCGCCGTCGTCGTCTATATCAGCCGCCGTTCCCGAAAAGGTCTCTTTTACTCCGATTACGTTGACTTGTTGTCCCAGAGTGACTGAATAACGCCTCCACTCGTCGAGCACCTCGTTGAAGCCGTCTTTCTCAACGCTCAGATAAAGTTCGTCAAACGCTTCCAATATGCGTATAAAAAGCTCCGTTCGGTCGATGTTTCTTTTGCCGATCATGGAAAGAGAAGTGGCGATTTCCCGAACTTCTTCCGGAAAATCTTCGGGCCAGAGGTTTACGTTGATTCCCGTTCCGATGACCACGAAGTTGATGCGCTCCATTTCAGCGCTCATTTCCGTCAGGATGCCGACCAGTTTTTTCCCTTCGTATAACACGTCGTTCGGCCATTTGATACCAACCGGAAAGCCCATATCTTTCATAGCGCGAACGACCGCCACCGCTGCCAGCAAGGTGCATTTCGGCGCCTCCTGCGGCAAAAACGGCGGACGAAATATCACGGAAAACCATATCCCTTTTCGCGCAGGCGAATACCAGCCGCGTGAAAGCCTGCCCTTGCCGGTGCTTTGCGCTTCCGCCACAACTACGGTGCCGTCCGGTGCCCCTTCTAATGCCAATCGTTTCGCTTCATTGTTTGATGAAGGAATATCATTATAATGAAGCATATTCTTTCCGACAATCTTCGTTTGAAGCTTCGGCTGAATTTCCTGCGGCAGCAAGAGATCCGGAGCCTCTATCAGCGAATATCCTTTTCGCGCGTGGCTCTCGATTTCGTATCCCGCCGACTTCAAGGCGCGAATATGCTTCCAGACCGCCGTCCGCGAAACGCCTAAACGCCCCGCGATTTCTTCGCCGGAAATATAACCGTCGCCTGCCGTGCGCAATAACGCGAGTACTTTCTTTTGCAAAATAATCCCTCACTTTCATATAAGGGCTTTCAAAAATAAATCATTTTCATATTATATATTAAGCACAATGCAAATATACAGTACGGTGCAATTATACATTTTTTTCATTGCCTCCGCAACTGCCGCGCGCTTTGCAAACATAAAGAAAATAATATATGTAAAAATCAGGAAGGAAGGATTTAAATGAATCCACGAAACGCTAAAATTTTCCGTAGTCTGCTCTTTGCTCTACTGCTATTGCTTCCAACGGCGACCGGTTTCGCGGGACGTCCTGAAATTACTTGCGACAAGCAGACCTTTGACATCTTCACCGGTCGCTATCTGCTTGACGGCCATGTGCGCGTCTCTGAAAAAGATCGCGCCGTTACCGCCGATCATGCCCAGGTCAGCCTTATCACGCAGGAAGTCTGGGCGCAGGGAAACGTGACGTTACTGCAAGAGGGCTACACATTCCGAGGCGAAGACCTTTATGTAGAGGGGAAGGGACATGTCGCCCACCTGAAAGAAAAGATCCTGTTCGAGCGCGGCGACCTTACCATCCAAGCGGACGACGTCGTCTTCAACTGGGACACGAAAATCGCCGAATGCACGGGAAATATAACTCGCATACTGGCAGGGGATAAGAAAAACCTCTCGCGTCTCGTATACAATGTTGCAACGGAAGAAATCATCAGCGAAGAATAAGACAAATGATAAAAACGGAATGTTTCGGATGAGAATCCGCGAACATTCCGTTTTTATTTATGCTTCGTCTTTTGCAGCCTGTTTCTTCTCTCGGTATTCTTCCGCCATCATATAGATCAGCGGTACGACGACCAGCGTCAACAGCGTCGAGGTCGTGAGACCGCCGATTAGTACGACGCCCATGGATTGGCGGAGTTCTGCGCCCTCGCCTATTCCAAGCGCCACAGGAAGCATCCCTAAAAGCGTAGAGAGCGTAGTCATCAGAATCGGGCGCAGACGCAACGAGCAAGCTTCGATAATCGCGTCCCGGATACCCATGCCCCGTTCCCGTGCTTGGTTTGCATAGTCAACCAAAAGAATCGCGTTCTTTGTCACAAGCCCCAAAAGCATCGTAAAACCGATGACGGACATCATGTTTGCGGTCTGGTCGGCTACAAGCAAGCCGATTACCGCACCGATGATGGCAAACGGCAGACTCATCATGATAATGAGCGGCTGGGACAAACTTTCAAATTCGGCGGCCAGCACCATGTAAATCAACACGATCGCCAACACAATCGCCTTGACGACCTCGCCGAAAATGCGGCTCATCATATCGGACTGGCCAATCATTTTCGCCCGATAGCCGATGTCCATATTCAGCGCGGGAATATAGTCGCTCTGGATTTTCTGCAGCAAATCGCCCGGTGACGTACCGACGGTGTCCGCATAAACCGCAATCTGCCGTTGGCGTCCCTCGCGGTTGATGCGTGTCGGTCCGGATTCCAGCGTGACCTCCGCGATATCGCCGAGGCGGATAAAGTTGCCGCCGCTCGTCGAGACGCGCAGGTTCTTCACGTCGTCGACGGTGCGACGATTCGCCTTTTCCATCTGAAGGATAATGTCATAGTCGTTGTTTCCGATGGTGTAAGAATTTCGGGTGCTTTTGCCTTGAAACGCATACTGCACCACAGATCCGACGGCGGAATTATCAAGCCCGACACGGCTTGCTTTGAGCTGGTCGAGACGGATCACGATTTCCGGCTCGGCGTCGTTGCCCTGGATTTCCACGTCCGTCGCGCCGGGGAACGTGCGGATCATGTCCGCCAATTCATTCGCATAGTGCATCAGATATTCAAGGTCGCTGCCACGGATGCCGATCTGCACAGGACGGGATTCGCCGCGCCCTCCTCCTCCGCCTTGGTTTGTGACGACGGCAACCTGCATTTCGCCTACCGACGAAAATTTGCTGCGCAATTCCCGCATGACGTCTTGCATACTGCGTTTCCGCTCTGCGGCAGGATACAGTTTTACGTCGATGCCGCCTTCGTTGACCGGCGTGCGGACGCCGCCGATGCGCGTCGCTGCGACGCGCACTTCAGGCAGGGCGGCAATTTCTTGTTCCAAAGGCTGCACGAGCCGTGCCATGCGTTCCAAGCTCGTACCCGGAGGCGCCTTTACGTTTACACTGAACTCGCCGGAGTCATAGACCGGCTGCAGCTCGATACCGAGGAACGGGAACAGCAGGAAGTTCAGGAGCAGCGTCGCAAAGGACGCCGCAATGAATTTTTTCGGGTGACCGACGGCGAATTTCATCAATCGGTCGTATGCATCCCGCATGGTATCAAATGCCGCCTCAAATCGTTCCAACAGCCATTGGATAAAAGGCGGGCGCAAAGATTGTTTCTTGTCTTCCTTTGTCGGATCATGCAGCCAGTGAGCCGACACCATCGGCGTCAGCGTATAAGCGGACATCGTGGAAAATGCCAACGCGAACGCGACAGTCAGGCCGAACTGCTTGAAATATTGGCCGACCACCTCGCCCATGGAGCCAATCGGAACGAAAACCGCCATCAGGGACATAGATGTAGCCAGAATGGCCAGTACCAATTCTTTTGTTGCGTCTGCCGCCGCCGTCATCGGTTTTTTGCCCATTTCAATATGACGGAAAACATTTTCGACCAAGACGATCGCGTCGTCAATCAGGAAACCTACCGCCAGCGAAAGTCCCATCAGCGACATATTGTTCAGCGTGAAGTCCATCAGCCGCATCAAATAAAAGGTTGCGACAATGGAAGTCGGGATTGCGAGGCCGCCGATGATGGTTGCGCGTAAATCCTGTAAAAATAAGTAAGTAATCGCCAGCGCAAGGAAACCGCCAAACAGAATCGTGTTCCAAACGTCGGCTACGTTCTCACGGATATAGCGGGACTGGTCGCGGGTAATGTCCACGCGGATGTCCGGCGGCAGATCGTTTTTCTGCATCTCTTTCAGCGTGGCGTTTACGCGATCCACAACCTCGACCGTATTGGTCCGGGACTGTTTGCGAACGAACACGATAACGCAGGGGATGCCGTTCGCCCGAGAATATGTCTCCTCGTCTTCCCAAGTGTCTTCTACGTCGGCCACGTCGGTGAGCATGACGGGCTTTCCGTCGTGGCTGGTGACGACGATCTTCTTGAAATCGTCGATGCTGTATAACTTACCCACCGTGCGGACCGTGATGGTATTTTGCCCGTCGCGGATTTTTCCTCCCGGCGTATTATAGTTCGCCGCGTTGACTTGCTGTAATACCGTTTGGATTGAAATGCCGTAAGCTTTTAATTTTTCCGGTATCACATGGATTTTCATGGCCCTGGAGCTGGCGCCGACCACCGACGCCTCCGCCACGCCGTCGAGCTGTTGAAGCTCATCTTTTACGAGGTCGTCCACGAGGCGGCGTACCTCTTGCGGCGGACGCACATCCGAGGCAAACGTATATGCTGCGATTGCTTGCGACGAAGTATCGAAATTCTGCACCGTCGGTTCGTCGATGTCGTCCGGCAGCCGGCGACGAACCGTCGCCACCTTCTCGCGCACTTCGCTGGCCATGGCTTTCGGGTCTACGCCGATATCAAACTCCAACACCGTCTGCGAAAACCCTTCGCGAATCGTCGAGGTGATGGTCTTGATGCCCGAGACCTGGCTGACACGATTCTCGATCGGTTTCGTGATCAGCGTTTCCATTTCTTCCGGCGCGGTGCCTTCATAAGTCACCGTAACGCCTACCAATGGCAAATCGACGTCGGGATACAGATCGACGCCGAGCTCCGGGTACGAGCGAATGCCGAAAACGACCAGAACGAGGATGAACATCGTCGTGAATACAGGCCGTTTAATAAAAGTTTCAATCATAAATACTCGTCCTTAATGCTTGTCTTACTTATTTTCCCCCGACGATTCTCCGTCGAGCCTGTCCACGACTTTAACCTTGCTGCCTTCGCGGAGTTTGTTCTGCCCGCCTGCAATCACAAGGTCGTTCTCTGTAATGCCGCCGAGGATTTCTACAAGGTCGTCGCCAATGTAGCCTGTATTTACCACGCGGCGTACCGCCGTATCGTTTTCCACGATGTAGACTGTACGCTGATCGTCGCGCATCACGATAGCCGAGAACGGTACAGTCAGCACGTTATCTTTTGCCTTCGTCGTAATCACAGCGTCTGCATATACGCCGCCCTTGAGCCGTCCATCATGATTGTCGATGGAGACCTCTGCCTCAAAGGTGCGCGACGCGCTGTCCGCCACCGGCGCGACCCGCGTAATCGTGCCGCGCGCGCTCTTGTCGTCCCCTGCCATCGACGGAATGGTAAAGTCCACAACGCCTCCAGGCGCGACGCTGGCGACATAACCTTCCGGCACGTCGATTTTCGCCAGAAGCGTTGAAATATCCGCGATATTGAAAAGCGCCGTACCGACCTTAGCGTAGAAACCTTCCTGATAGTAACGCTTCTGGATGATGCCTGCTCTCGGCGTCGAGACCGTCGTACCGCCGAGCCTCGACTGCGCCGCGTCGAGAGCACCCTTAGCCGCGTCCAGTTTCGCCGCTGCATTCGCATGCGCAAAACGCAAATGGTCTACCGATTCCTGGGACACCGCGCCGTCCAGCAAGAGCTTTTCGTAGCGTTCAAGGTCCATCGACGTCTTTTCAAGATTCGTCTGGGCGTCCACATAGGCGCCTTCTGCCGCTAAATACGCCGCCGACATATCTTTTTGTTCCAACACGACGAGATCTTCCCCGGCTGCGACTGCTTGACCTTCCGCCACTAAAACGCGCTCGATACGCCCGTCCACCTTTGCGGCGACGTCCGCCTGCCAAATAGGGCTGAGCGTGCCGGAAAAACGGATTTTCGGCACGATGGTCTGTCGCTTCGGAGATTCCGCAATTACAGATACTACCGTACCTTGACGGCTTTTGCTTGCCTTTTCGCTTCGTCCCATGATATTTTGCACTACGCGAAATCCCACAATCGCCACCAATATAATCGCTATAATTAAAAAGATACGTGTCTTGCCCGATTTCATTGTCTTTCTCCCTGCCTTGCTTCTTTTGGCTATAATTCATGAAAATTTGTGTATAGTTTCGACGTCTTAATAAATATCTCCTGTCCCTCCTTAAAAGTTTAATCTAATTTTAAGGTTTCGTTTCGCGCTTGATTATACTCCCCTATTATTAATGAAAGAAAAAAGACGATCTTTGTTTCGATCGTCTTTTTCATTATAACGTTCTATTTAATACCGGTTGCTTTCGTACATTCGATAATGATTGGAACCTCGGTCAATCGCTGCGTCCAACGCTTGCCCCGCAGCAGCAATCAGCTCTTTTGCGGAAGTCAGTTCTTTGCCTGTGACGGCAATTCCTATACTGCATACCGTCGGAATCATTGAATCCATCGCACGGCGGGAGAATTCATCAAGAAATGTCTGTGCACGATGTTCGATGACGTCAATGGGAAGTTCTCCACGGAAAAAAACGAGATACCGAGTACTCGAGAGACGGCTTAAAATATCCTGTCCGCGAAATTCTGACCGGATTGTCTGTTCCAGTATATCAACATACGTTAAAGGGTTATTTTCTTTAGGCGCATTTTTTTTGGTTGGAGCGCTGGCTTCCATCACAAACAAGACGCCTTTTTCTCTCGGATGCAAAAGCATCATTTCCGTATCAATGCGTGTCGCAAGTTTTCCTAAATTGATATCGGATAACAAATCGGAAGACATCTCACCGTTGAGCTCATCGGCAAATCCTACCACATCTTCACTGTCGCCTACACGAAGATATGTTAAACGAAAATTACCGTCTTTTTGCCAAGGCGCGTCATGAACGTCAACAAAACCGGAAGGGTTTCCGTTCCACAGGAAATCCCATTCCGCCGCCATTTTTCCAAGCTTGAATCCGCTCGCATTCAAACAGACCAATTCATCCGAACGGCAATACGTCAGGCAATCCTTTTTGGCCTCGTATGTCCAAGCTGTGACACCCGCTCGTCGTACCAAAAGACCGATCAGTTCTTTTTGCCCGACCATTTTTCTTCCTCCCAATACTTTTAATCAACAGGCTATTTGACTACCATGACCGCGCAAGCTGCATTTTCTACTACATACTGGCTCACACTGCCGAGCAATACTCCTTTGACCAAGCCCAATCCACGGCTGCCCATCACGATAAGATCTGCGCCGGAATCTTCTGCTACGTCGATGATTGCCGAAGCGGGAGATCCCGTTTCCAGCAGTCTCTCAGACTCTACTCCTTCCGGTACGCTTTCTTCGGCATGACTGAGAACCGCTTCGCCGGCTTTATTCACCGCTTCCAGCAATTCAGCGGAAAGGCAGGAATTAACTGCCAGTTGGTTTACATTTGCAACATACAAAAAAGAAAGCTTTGCTTTCAGCGCGACCGCCAGTTCAATTGCCCTTTTCAACGCTCGGTCCGAGCTTTCCGACCCGTCTACCGGTACAAGTATTTTTTCCATTTTTTTCGCTCCTCTCAAAACAGGGACTTTATTCATAATGCTATTTATACATTCGACCTTTGGGCAAAAAATCCTTCCTCGGCAACAGATTTTCTATTAATAACTCTTCTTGCATTACAACTTAAATTGCGCTAAACTTTACACATTACGCAAGAAAGGAAGCACAACTTATGACAGACAAAAAGAAAACGCAAGAAAACGAAACAATGGACGTTGCCTCTTTGGTGGAGCAGACGACCATCGCCGATATTTACCGTGCGGCGTTTTATCTCGACAATGTCGCCATTAAAACAAAGCTGATTGAAAGCCCGTTTTTTTCCTCCATTTGTGGAAATACTGTTCTGCTGAAGCCGGAAAATCTTCAGGTCACCGGCTCTTTCAAGCTGCGCGGCGCATTCAATAAAATCAGTCAGCTTTCGGAAGTTGAACGGGCCAAAGGAGTTATTACCGCTTCGGCCGGAAACCACGCCCAGGGCGTTGCATTTTCCGCACAAAAATTAGGCGTCAAAGCCGTTATCTGTATGCCGGCAACAACGCCGATCCTGAAAGTGGAAGCGACCCGCGCTTACGGAGCAGAAATCGTGCTTCATGGAGATACGTTTGACGACGCCTTCGCAAAGTCTTTGGAATTGCAAAAAGAAAAAGACTATGTCTATATTCATCCCTTCAATGACATCAATGTGCTGCTTGGTCAGGGCACGACGGCAAAGGAGATCATCGACGACTGCAAAGACGTGGATGTCATCCTCGTTCCCATCGGCGGCGGCGGATTTGCCAGCGGCGTCGCCTTGGCGGCAAAACTCGCAAATCCGGCCGTCAAAGTCATCGGCGTCGAGCCTGCGGGAGCCGCCTGCATGGAGGCGGCCTTCAAAGCCAACGGCGTTACGTCGCTTCCCGCCGTCGATACCGTTGCGGACGGCTGCGCCGTCAAGACGCCGGGCGAATTGACCTATGCATTCTGCAAAAAGTATCTCGACGAGATTATCACCGTTTCTGAAATGGAAATTATGAGCGCACTGCTCTCATTGATTGAAAAACATAAACTTGTGGCGGAAGGCGCCGGCGTTCTTTCTCTTGCCGCTCTGCCTAAACTGAAAATGAAAAACAAGAAAGTCGTTCCAATCATCAGCGGCGGAAATATTGATATCTCCACTATTTCCGCGTTGATCGATAAGGCGCTGATTGACCGCGGACGCGTATTCTGCTTTGGCGTTATGCTTCCCGACAAGCCCGGTCAGCTTCTCGCCGTTGCTCAGATTCTCGCGGATACCAACGCCAACGTTACGAAATTGGAGCACAATCAGGCGGGCGTCACGGACAGCTTTAAGAAAGTACAATTGGAAGTCACTTGCGAGACTCACGGCGAAGATCATATCCGCACCATTATCGCCGCTCTTGAAAAAGCAGGATATGACGTCTCACGCGTTTATTGATTCAAAAATCATTTGCATTTATTCGCCTTTTGAGCGTATAATATTTTTAAATGAATATATGAGCAACAAATCACGGAGGGAAAAAGGTAAATGCCAATACAGCAGGGCGAATTATTACACGCGCACATGTTAAAAGACCTTGCCACGACGAACGACCTCACAAGTCAAAAACTTGCGAACGTTTTTAAAATTCTCGGGGACAGTACGCGAATCAAACTTCTCGCATTACTCACTTCGGATGAGATGAGAGTAAGCGACATTGCCGAGTCTCTTGATATGGGACAGTCTGCGATTTCCCATCAGCTCCGCGTCTTGCGTGACGCCCGGCTTGTCAAATACCGAAAAGAAGGCAAGGAAGCTTGGTATTCCCTTGACGACGATCATGTGGTTAAATTGATGAGGCAGGGCCTCGAGCACGTCTCGCACGGTTGACAGTTTTGCAAAGGAAAGGAGTGGTTTTATGCGCCTTGACGAATGGCAGAGTAAGGCGATTTCCTTTCCCGCCTGTTTAAAACGCATATGGCTCCTTTGCGCGATTTTGCTTATCCTGACCGTTACGGCTTTCGCCGCCCCTATTTTGAAACAAGGCTCCGAAGGGCACGACGTTGTCGTTTTGCAGCAAAACCTGAAAAAATTGGGATATCCTGTCGAACTGGACGGCGTCTTCGACACGACGACTTTCAACGCCGTCGTCGCTTTTCAGAAGGAGGAGAATCTTCCACAGACGGGAATGGTCGACCGGGCCACTTGGCATGCTTTGCAGGCGATGGCGTCGCAGAAAACAGAATCCGACGCCGTTGAACAGAATCAACCGCCCGCAATCCAAGACGTAACTTCCGCCGAAGAACTTCCGGAACCTCCGTCGACGTCGGATAGGCCTTCTGCAACAGATTCTGCGGATCTCCCGGATGAGACGGTACCGACGCAGGAATCTGCTCCGCCGAAGGAACAGGAAAGTCAAAACGCCTCGACGCTCCATCCGCAGCCTGCGATATTGCCTGCCCCCAAAAAGGCTCCTCCGCAAATATCGCAGACTCCAGTTCCCGAAACAAAATCGCCAAAGCCTCCTGAAACGCCAGCGTCCCCAGAGTCCCCCGCATCTCCGAAAAAAACTTCCGAGAAACCTATTCAAAAGAAGGAAGAGCCGAAGGCGGAAAATAAA
>JAEERZ010000324.1 GCA_016286075.1 Selenomonadaceae bacterium | reverse complement strand
GACGGGCACGCAGGCCGTCAAAGTCCACCAGATGACCGTCGAATTCCGGCCCGTCCACGCAGGCGAATTTCGTCTCGCCGCCCACTTCCACGCGGCAGCAGCCGCACATGCCCGTACCGTCCACCATGACGGGGTTCAGGCTGACGATCGTCTTGATGCCCAGCGGACGGGTCGCTTCCACTACGCTCTTCATCATCACGACGGGGCCGATGGCGTAAATGCGGTCTATCTTCTCCCCCCGATCGACGATCTGCTGGAGCGCCGTCGTGACAAAGCCCTTGACGCCGTAGCTGCCGTCGTCGGTCGTGATAAAGATCTCGTCGCTGATGGCGCGCATTTCCTCTTCCATGATGAGGATATCCTTGTTGCGCGCGCCCAAAATGGAAATCACCTTGTTGCCCGCTTGTTTCATGCCCCGGGCAATCGGATACACCGGCGCGATGCCGACGCCGCCGCCGATGCATACCACCGTGCCGATGCCCGGCTCGATTTCGGATTTCTGTCCCAGCGGCCCCACAAAATCGAGGATTTCTTCCCCCGGCTCCAACTGCGCCAAAAGCTCCGTCGATGCGCCGACCTCCTGAAAGATAAGCGTGATCGTGCCTTTTTCCCGGTCGAAATCCGCCACCGTCAGAGGAATGCGCTCCCCCTCTTCGTTGACCCGAAGAATGACGAACTGCCCCGGCTGCGTCTTCTTCGCGATTCGGGACGCCTCCACGTCAAACCGATAGAGCTTCGGAGAAAGCAGCTCCTTTTTCAATACTTTGGCCTTCATTGCCAGTCCCCCCAAGAATAGATGAAATAATTATCTCAAGATGCCGCCCAGATATTTCTCGATATTGGATTTGATCGGCATAAAATAAATGCGGTCCCCGTTTCTCTGCGCAAAGCCGAGCACCTTCCGCGCGAAGTCGATGCTCCACTCCAGCGTCGGCGAGAAGCTCTTCGGGAAAATCACATGGTTCTTGCGCTCCCAATAGCTCTGGGTCTTCTCCGAGGTAATCGGGGAAACGCCCCAGCAGACCGTCAGACCGTCCAGCATGTCCGCATACATTTCGAGGAAACGCATGTCGAAGAACGGCTGGGTGAAGAATCCCACGGCGCCCGCCTGCAGTTTCCGGCGGATATTGTAAAGCTCCTGCTGCATGCTGCCCCGGTACTGGTCGATGCCGGCCCATACGCGCACGCCCGGAAGCTCTTCGCGAATTTTCCGGATCACGTCGGTCGTCACCGTCGGATAGACCGTATGGGTCATATCCTGGGGCGGATCGCCCTCGATGACGAGCACTTCGCGAATCTCATGCTCCTTGATATACGGTCCCATCGCGAGCGGCTGTGAAAGATCCACATCCATGGCGCGGATATGCGGCAGCGCCGGATAATATTCCTGCGCGATGGCCGCCCCTTCCCAGCTTCTAAGTTCACAGCGCAAAAGGTCGGGGATATTGATACGGTCAACCTTTAGACGAGCCTCCTTCAACATCTTCAGCTCCTCGCGCAGCCCTTCCTCGCTGCGGGGAACCAGCTCCACTGCGATCCTTTTCATATGACGCCTCCCTGTTTCTCAAAATGGATATCCTTAAATGGGTTCTATATATCTGTTGAACGCCGCCGCGCAGGATGCGCGAACGGTCAGAACAGCCCCGTGATGCGCCCGGACTCGTCGATGTCCATAGCTTCCGCCGCCGGCTTCTTCGGAAGTCCCGGCATGGTAAGTATATCACCTGTGAGCGCAACAATAAAGCCCGCGCCCGCAGAAACGCGAAGCTCCCGCACCGTGACGGAAAATCCGCGCGGACGGCCAAGCTTCGACGCGTCGTCGGAAAGCGAGTATTGGGTTTTCGCCATGCAGACCGGCATCTTGTCGAGGCCCAGCGCCTCGATCTCGTCCAGCTGTTTTTTCGCGGCGGCGGTGAACGTCACGCCGTCCGCGCCGTAAACCGTGCGCGCCACCGTCGTGATCTTTTCGGGAATGGACGCGTCCGATTCGTACAGCGTATGGAAATTCTTCGGCTTCGCCATGGCCGCCTCGACTTTTTTCGCAAGCGCCAGGCCGCCTTCGCCGCCTTTCGCCCAGACCTCGGAGACCGCGACCTCCGCGCCTAACTCCGCGCACTTTTTCTCAACGAAGGACAGCTCCTCGGCCGTATCCGTCGGGAACGCGTTGACCGCGACGACGGCGGGCAGCCCGAAGGCGTGGATGGTCTCGATATGCTTCAAAAGGGTTTCCATACCCTTTTCGAGGGCGCCC
>JAEERZ010000323.1 GCA_016286075.1 Selenomonadaceae bacterium | reverse complement strand
CATCCGAGCCGCGAAATGCTCGGAATCATGCTCATGCTCTTTACGGGAATCCGTTTGGGCGAGGCCTGCGCCCTCTCCTGCGATGATATTTCCCTGGCGCGCCGGGAGATCCATATCCACCGCAGCGTCCAGCGGGTCCGAAGCGACGGCGGCCCGGGCCAGGGAAAAACTACGCTGGAAGTCTATGAACTGCCGACGAAATCCCAGATCCGGACAGAAACGATCCCGGCGGAGCTGGTTCTCTACGTCAAACGCTATTACGCGCCGGGCTTGTTCCTGATCGCGGGCAAGCGCAACGCGCCGCTGGATCCCCGGACGTTTCAGTACCGGGCCGCCCGCCTTTTCGAGGAAAACCAGATGCCGGTCCTGACCTTCCAAAGGCTGCGGAAAACCTATGTGGAGGGCAGGGCGGACCGCTCAATCCTGGCCGCCACGTTCGGCGCGAAGAAGCCGCCGACGCCATACAGCAGCGTCCTCGACCATCAATGGCTGGCGGAGGAGATGCGCAGCGATCTGAAGCCGCTCCGCCTGCTGGTGGGGCTCACCCCGGAAGAAATGGGGGACTACATGGGCGTTTCCGAGTGCTCGTACCGGGACATCGAGGACGGGAAACGGGCGCTGGTCTGGAATGAATACATCGCCCTGCTGTTTTTCTTCCATTACAACGCGAAGACGAAAGGCGTCGTGGACTCCCTGGGACTCTATCCCGCGGCGCTGCAGGAGAAAATGGAGATCGCGTAGCGCATGAAAGGGTTAAAAGAGCTGAAGCAGCTGGATCGTGACCGCCTCACGGCGCTTATGCAGCAGGAACTTCCCGCCATCCGGAAAGAACTCGGCCTGACGCCGGAAGCCCTGGCGGAGCGCAGCGGCATCCCGGCGGCAAGGCTGGAAGCGGCGGAAAGCGGCGGCGAATCGCTTCTCTGGAACGAATTCCTGACACTCCTGTTCCTTTTCTGGCGGAACGACAGAAGCCGGAGCCTGGTGGAACGCCGCAATCTTTTCCCGGCGAAACTGCGAGAGGTCCTTTCAATCAACCGCAACCAGCACAAGCCCACCCCGCTTTGACGGGGCAGGACGGCGGTGGCGAAGGCGGAGGCTTTCCACGAAGAAGGCTCTGCCGGCCTCCTCCGGCAGGGTGGAGCTGGCGGGACGATCTTCACGGAGTCGGGTTTCACTTTCCCGCATTGAACCCGTTAGAGGGAACGGATCTGGAGGTCTTGAGATGGCAATCAGGCAAAGAGCCCTGGACAAGCTGACAGCCATACAAAAGGATTTGCATGGCGTGGCGAAAACAGGCAGCAAGACTACAATCGACACGCTGCTCAAGGCAATGGCAGAGGTCCGGTCTCTATGCCAAAAAGGTCTGCCGGAAAACCGCTATGCTGACTGTGGTGAACTGTTCGATGGACTGACCCTTGCCTTCACGCAGCTGGCGGCAGGATCGATAACCGGCGGAAACAAGGAAATCCATTCCCTGAGCTTGGATTTGCTGCAGGTACTTATCGACAAAATTCGAAGCGAAGACGGTTTCAAGAAGGAAATCGTCTTTTTGCCCTACAAGGCCAGCATGTGGGACAGCCTCGAAAGCGTCTGGAAAGCGGCGGACGAGGATAAGGAACACTGCATCGCCTATGTCATGCCGATTCCGTATGCCGACCTGACGCCGGAGCATACCGTGGCGGAGTGGCATTGCGAAAGGGAATTATTTCCCAAGAATGTACCAATTGTGAATTGGGAAGAGTTCGACCTTCAAGAAATTCATCCCGATGTGATTTATATTCATAACCCTTATGACGAATATAACCGCGTCACGTCTGTGGAAGGCAGATACTATTCCAGCGTTTTGAAACACCAGACAGATAAACTCGTCTATATCCCGTACTTTGTGCTGGAGGAAATCATTCCGGGGAATGAAGCAGCGGAAGAAGCAATTAGCGGATTTATTCTTACTCCTGCCGTTCTGAATGCGGAGGAAGTCATCGTGCAGTCGGAAGATATGCGGCAAGTCTATATCAACGTTCTCGTTCGTAATACCAATCAAAAGGACCGCGCATACTGGGAGAAACGGATTTTGGGCCTCGGTTCGCCGAAGATTGACAAAGTGTTGACGAGCAAGAAAGAGGATTTTGAACTCCCCGAATCATGGGCGAAAATCATCAAAGGGGAAAAAGTTATCCTTTAAAACACCAGCCTCACTGCCATGCTACAAAACAGCGATAAAGTCTGTGATAAGCTTCGGTATGTGTTTGACGTCTTCCGAAA